>DASWOE010000263.1:0-6257 GCA_036398875.1 Rhizomicrobium sp. | reverse complement strand
CGCGGGGGAGGAACGCTATGGCGCCACGTTTTGTCACGTGATCTTCGGCAGTTCGTTGAACTGGTGGAACGGCGGCGGCGAGGACAGCGTCCACTCCAGCGTGGTCGCGTAAGGCCCCCAGGGATTGTCGCCGGCGACCCGCTTGCGCACAAAGGCCTCGATCAGCATGACCAGGAAGACGATCACGCCGAAGCCGGCGATGAAGGCGCCGATCGACGAGATGTAGTTCCAGCCGGCGAAGGCGTCCGGGTAGTCCGCGATCCGCCGCGGCATGCCGGCCAAGCCCAGAAAGTGCATCGGGAAGAAGGCGATGTTCACGCCGATGAAGGTGATCCAGAAGTGCAGCTTGCCCAGGAACTCGTTGTACATGTAGCCGCTCATCTTCGGGAACCAGAAGTAGAAGCCGCCGAAGATCGTGAATACGGCACCCAGGCTCAGCACGTAGTGGAAATGGGCCACGACGTAGTAGGTGTCCTGCAGCACGACATCGACGCCGGCATTGGCCAGCACCACGCCGGTCACGCCGCCGACCGTGAACAGGAACACGAAGCCCACCGCCCACAGCATCGGCGTCTTGAACTCCAGCGATCCGCCCCACATCGTCGCGATCCAGGAGAAGATCTTGATGCCGGTCGGCACCGCGATGACCATCGTCGCGAAGACGAAATAGGCCTTGGTATCGACGCTGAGGCCCACCGTGTACATGTGGTGCGCCCAGACCAGGAAGCCGATGAAGCCGATCGCCACCATCGCATAGGCCATGCCGAGATAGCCGAACACCGGCTTCTTGGAGAAGGTCGAGATGATGTGGCTGACCATGCCGAAGCCCGGAAGGATCAGGATGTAGACCTCCGGATGGCCGAAAAACCAGAACAGGTGCTGGTAGAGGATCGGATCGCCGCCGCCGGCCGGGTTGAAGAACGAGGTGCCGAAATGCCGGTCGGTGAGCAGCATGGTGATCGCGCCGGCGAGCACCGGCAGCGACAGCAGCAGCAGGAACACCGTCACCAGGATCGACCACACGAACAGCGGCATCTTGTGCAGGGTCATGCCCGGGGCGCGCATGTTGAAGATCGTGGTGATGAAGTTGATGGCGCCCAGGATCGACGAGGCGCCCGCGATATGCAGCGAGAAGATCGCCAGATCCATCGCCGGCCCGGGCGAACCGTAGGTCGAGAGCGGCGCATAGATCGTCCAGCCGCCGCCGACGCCGGTGCCGCCGCTGTCGCCCTCGACGAACATCGAGAGCACGAGCAGCGTCAAGGAGAATGGCAAGAGCCAGAACGAGATATTGTTCATGCGCGGGAAGGCCATGTCCGGCGCGCCGATCATCAGCGGCACCAGCCAATTGCCGAAGCCGCCGATCATCGCCGGCATGATCATGAAGAACACCATGATCAGGCCGTGGCCGGTGACGAACACGTTGAAGGTGTGCGGGTCCTTGAAGATCTGCAGGCCCGGCTCCATCAGCTCGGCCCGCATCATCATCGACAGGAAGCCGCCGACGCACCCCGCGATGATCGCGAAGATGAGGTACATCGTGCCGATGTCCTTGTGGTTCGTCGAATAGACGTAGCGCCGCCAGCCGGTGGGATGGCCGTGGGCGTGGTCGTCTGCTGCGTGGGCAAGATCGGTCATGGACTTCGGTCCCTATTTCGCGGCCAGCCGGCCGTTCGAGCCGTCAAGGGCGGCGTATTTCTTCTTGGCCGTGGCGAGCCAGGCCGCGTAGTCGGCATCGGACACCACCTTCACCTCGATCGGCATGAAGGCGTGCTTGGCACCGCACAGTTCGGAACATTCGCCGTAGAACACGCCCGTCCGCGTCGCCTTGAACCAGGTGTGGTTCAGGCGGCCGGGAACCGCGTCCATCTTCACGCCGAATTGCGGCACGGCCCAGGAATGGATGACGTCGGCGCCGGTGGTCTCGACCTCGACCACCTTGTTCACCGGCACCACGACGACGTTGTCGACGCCCAGGAGGCGCGGCTCGCCCCCCTTCTTGGCGGCATCGTCGGACAGGCCGAGCGAGTCGAAGGTGAATTTCGCGTTGGCGCCAGGATACTCATAGGTCCAGAACCACTGCTTGCCGATGGCGCGGATGGTGAGATCGGGAGTCGGGATGTCCGCTTCGTAATAGAGCAGCTTGAACGAGGGCACCGCGATGATGACGAGGATGATCACCGGGATGATCGTCCAGGCGACCTCGAGCAGCGAGTTGTGGTGCGTCTTGCTGGGAACCGGATTGGCGCGCTTGTTGTAGCGCACGACGATCCACGCCAGGAGCGCGAGCACGAAGATGCTGATCGCCACGATGATGTAGACCAGCAGCGTGTGGAAGCTCTCGATGCGCTCCATCACAGGCGAGGCCGCGGGCTGCATGCCCAATTCGTAATTGTAGGGCAGCGCCATGGCGGAGCTGGTCCAGGCGAGCAGCGCCGCGCCAAGCCCCAAGCCGATGCCGGTTTTTTTGAAGGACATGAGGCTTCCTCACAAATATAGATCGGCGGGAGACCCCGCTTTCAGATTCTTGCCGGCGATTTAGAGGCGCTAAGCCCCTAAAGTCATTGCGACCTTCTGGCACGGGGTGGGTTTGGCCAGCCGAGCGACGCCGCCGGCGTCGGGTGGGCAAGGCGCGGCAAAAGCACCTATATGTAAAGTACGGCCAAACAAACGGTTCTGGAGCACCCCATGAGCGACGGCAGCGACCTGTTCTTCACCCGCACCGGGATGGACCGCGGCCGCGTGCTCGGCACGGTCGGCGAGGCGCTCAAGGGCGCCGACGACGGCGAGCTGTTCCTGGAATACCGCCAGAGCGAATCATTCGCCTTCGACGACGGGCGGCTGAAGGCGGCGGCGTTCGACACGACGCAGGGCTTCGGCCTCAGAGCCGTGGCGGGCGAGGCGACCGGCTATGCCCATGCCTCCGACCTTTCCGAAGAGGCGATCAAGCGGGCGGCGGAGACGGTGCGGGCGGTGTCGCGCGGCCATAGCGGGGTGGCGGCGTCCGGTCCGGCGCGCAGCAATGTGAAGCTCTATCCCGACATCGACCCGCTGGGCACGGCGAGTTTCGAGGCCAAGGTGAAGCTGCTGGAGGACATGAACGCCTATGCCCGGGGCAAGGACGGCCGGGTGCGGCAGGTCTCCTGCCGGCTGTCGGGCGAGTGGCAGCAGGTCGAGATCCTGCGCGCCGACGGCGCCACCTATCGCGACATCCGGCCGCTGGTCCGCGTCGATGTCTCGGTCGTGGTCGAGCAGGACGGGCGCCAGGAGACCGGCCATTTCGGCGGCGGCGGGCGCGGCGGCTATCAGACCTACCTGACCGACGATTTCTGGCACGGCGCGGTCGACGAGGCGCTGCGCCAGGCCCTGGTCAACCTCGACTCCATCCCGGCGCCGGCCGGGGAGATGAACGTGGTGCTCGGCCCGGGCTGGCCCGGCATCCTGCTGCACGAGGCGATCGGTCACGGGCTGGAGGGCGACTTCAACCGCAAAGGCACCAGCGCCTTCGCCGGCCTGCTCGGCCAGCGCGTCGCCGCGCCGGGCGTGACGGTGGTGGACGACGGCACGATCGACGGGCGCCGCGGCTCGCTGTCGATCGACGACGAAGGCACGCCGACCTCCCGCACCGTGCTGATCGAGGACGGCATCCTGAAGGGCTACATGCAGGACCGGCAGAACGCGCGCCTGATGGGCGTGGCGCCGACCGGCAACGGGCGGCGGCAGTCCTATGCCAGTCAGGTGATGCCGCGCATGACCAACACCTACATGCTGGCCGGGCCGTCCGATCCGAAGGAGATCCTCGCGAGCGTGAAGACGGGCATCTATGCGGTGAATTTCGGCGGCGGCCAGGTGGACATCACCTCCGGCAAATTCGTGTTCTCCTGCACCGAGGCCTATCTGATCGAGGACGGCAGGATCGGCGCGCCGATCAAGGGCGCAACCCTCATCGGCAGCGGGCCCGAGGCGCTGACGCGGGTGAAGATGATCGGCAACGACCTGAAGCTCGACAGCGGCGTGGGCGTATGCGGCAAGAACGGCCAGAGCGTCCCGGTCGGCGTCGGCCAGCCGACGATCCGGCTCGACGGGCTGACGGTCGGCGGCACGGCGCAGGCTGCTTAGGCACCCGCATGTGCCGCACATGTTGACATGTGCGGCACATGTTCCTTACCGTTTGCGCATGCCCAAGATGATCCAGCTGCGCAATGTACCTGACTCGCTGCACCGCAAGCTCAAGGCCCGCGCGGCCGAGGCCGGCATGACGCTGTCGGATTATTTGATTCTCGAGGCCAAAAAGCTCGCCGAGCAGCCCACGCTCGAAGAAATGCGCAAGCGTCTCGCGGCGTTGCCGCCCGTGACGCTGGACGTGTCCGTCGCCGATCTCATTCGCGAAGAGCGGGATACACGATAGCAGTGCTTGTCGTTGATGCGTCCGCCGCAATCGAAATCCTGATCGAAACCGAGGTGGGAGCTCGCTGGCGCGACCGGATCGTGCGCCCGGAAGCGTCTCTCTGCGCACCGAACTTGATAGATATCGAGGTGCTGAGCGGCTTGCGCCGTCTCGCATCGGTGCGCATGTCGCTCGCGGCCAGGACCGAACGCGCCGCGGCGGATTTCGCGGATTTGCGCATCACCCGGTATGGCCACGTTGCCTTGCTGCCAAGAATATGGGAATTGCGAAAAGCCATTTCGGCGTATGACGCGAGCTACGTCGCCTTGGCGGAAACGCTGGACGTGCCGCTTCTGACCTGCGACGCCAAGCTCAGTCGAAGTCACGGCCACCGCGCCAAGATCGAGTTGCTGACATGACCATCTACAAGATCGCGACGGCCGCCGATTGGACCGAGGCCGGGCGCGCGGGGCGCTTCGACGGCTCGGCGCACGACAAGGCCGACGGGTTCATCCATTTCTCGACCGCGTCGCAGCTCGCCGAGACGCTGCGGCTGTACTATGCCGGCCAGGACGGGCTGCTGCTGGTTGCGGTGGACGAGGCCGCGCTGGGCCCGGCCCTCAAATGGGAGCACGCGCCGTCGCGCGGCGAGGATTTTCCGCATCTCTTCGCGTCCTTGCCGCTCTCCGCGGTGCGATGGGTGCGCCCCATCGGGCGCGACGCGGAAGGTGCCGCCATCCTGCCCGAGCTGGCTTGAGCGCGTATGTGGCGACGATGGACACTGCGCAATTCGTCGCCAGCGTGCTGACCAATCCCGTCAACCGCGCGATCCTGGAGCGATTGCCGCTCCTCGGCGTGCCCGATTGCTGGCTGGTGTCGGGGGCGCTGTTCCAGACCGCGTGGAATGTAAGAACCGGCCGTGCGCCGACCTGCGGCATCAAGGACTACGACATCTTTTATTTCGATCCCGATCCGTCCTGGGAAGCGGAGGATGCGGTGATCCGGCGCGCCGCGGCGCTGTTCGCCGATCTGGGCGTCGAGATCGAAGTGCGCAACCAGGGCCGCGTCCATGTCTGGTACAAGGACAAGTTCGGCACCGACTATCCGCAGCTGGCCCACGCCACAGACGGCATCGACCGCTTCCTGTGCAACTGCTCCATGGTCGGCCTGCGCCCGGACGGCGAGGCCTTCGAGGTCTATGCCCCCAAAGGCCTCGCGGATATCGAAACGATGACGGTGCGGCCGAACCGGGTGCCGAATTTCCATCCCGACCGCTATGCCGACAAGGCGGCACGCTGGCGCGAACTCTGGCCGGAGATTACGATAGGGCCGGCATAACAGAGGAACGGTCATGCGCGATCTGCAAGGCAAGGCGCGCGAACTGGGCGACGGTTTCCGCGTGGCCCGGGTGCTGCCGCAGATCGGCCAGCGCACCGTAGGCCCGTTCGTGTTCTTCGATTATTTCGGTCCCGTCGATTTCGCGCCGGGCAAGGGCCTCGACGTGCGGCCGCATCCCCATATCGGGCTCGCCACCATCACCTACCTGTTCGACGGCAGCCAAGTCCATCGCGACACGCTGGGCAGCAACCAGGAGATCCTGCCCGGCGACGTCAACTGGATGACGGCGGGGCGCGGCATCGCCCATTCCGAGCGCACGGGCGCCGAGGTGCGCGCGCGCGGCCATCGCATGCACGGCATCCAGAGCTGGGTCGGCCTGCCGACCGCCCACGAGGAAGACCCGCCGAGCTTCCAGCACGTCGCGAAGGCCGATCTGCCGGTGCGCGAGCGCGACGGCGCGACGCTGCGCGTGGTGACGGGCACCGCGTATGGGCTGTCCTCGCCGGTGAAGGTGCCGATGCCGATCTTCTAT
>DASWOE010000262.1:0-4479 GCA_036398875.1 Rhizomicrobium sp. | reverse complement strand
CGGCGAGCGCGGGCGATGCGATCAGCGCAAGGGCCGTCACCGCGAGTGCCGCGCGCCGCATCGTCGCCTCCCTACAGCGAAATCTGCGAGCGGAAGGCGATGGTGTCGAAGCGCTGTCCCACCTGCGCATTGTTCAGCGCGCCATGGCCGAAGCCGGCCGGAACCGTGCCGATCCGGTCGATGTCGGTGTTCTGATACTGCAGCGCGAATTTCAGCACGCTGTTGGGGTACCAGTTGACCTCGGCGGTGAAGATGCGCTGGTCGCCGCCGCGGATGCCGCCGGCCGGCAGCGCGTGGCCGAGCGTGCCGGCATGGTCGTTGAGATCCAGATCGCTGTAGCGCGCCGCCAGCTCCCACGCCCCCGGCCCCCAGCCGCCCAAGGCGAAGGGAATGCGCGGCTTGGGATTGGAGAACGACCCGTTGGCGACGTTGTAGGGCCGGCTCTCGCCGGTCAGGATCCAGCTTGCCTGCGCGTACCAGCCGCTGAAATCCAAAGCCGCGGCGCCGACCCCGATCTGGTCCATGCCGTAGCCGAAATAGCCCGCCTGGGTATAGACGCTGCGCCACTCGGCGGCGCCTTCGACGCCCCAATTCCACGCTCGCGATACATTCAGCGCGCCGGTCGAGATCAGCCGCAGGCTCTGGTCGTCGGTCGTCAGCTCCGGCCCGTCCTGCAGCGTGATGTTGCGCGCCGATCCGGCGCCGGCCGTCGCGTCGCCGCCATGCAGCACATAGGTCGCCGCCGCCGAGGCCAGCAATTTCCAGTCACCGTCGGCATAGAACAGGTCGCTGACGCGCCCCACCAGCGCCTGCTGCTCGTCGAAGAACAGGTTGGTGTCGGAGGCCTTGCCGCCGGTATAGGCGAGCGACGCGAACAGCTGATCGCCGGCATAGAGGATGCCGATGCCGTCGCGTCCGTCGCCGCCGGCCAGGCTGCGCGACAGGTCGGAGGGCGCGTTGCGCTCCAGGAAGATCACGTCGCCCGCGCCGGTGGCGTCTTCGAGGTTCGCGCTCCAGGGATAGGCGCCGATCCGGAAGGCGAAGGGCGCCAGTCCGGCATATTCGACATAGGCCTGCTGCACGCGGCCCTGCAATTCGTTGCCGCTCGAAGCGCCGCTGCCGAAATCGTAGTTGAAGAAGTAGTTCCAATCGCCGAACACCTTGCCCTGGATGCCCAGCTGGGCGCGCCGGAAATTGGAGCCGCTGGAAAGGTCCGGCCCGTTCGCCGCCGCAAGCTGGCGCGCCTGGGCGCTCTGCATGAAATAGGCGTTGTCGTATTGCACCAAGGCGCGGATCGCGAGCGAGAAGCGGCCGTCGGCGGAGCTTATGGTCGGCCGTCCGCCGGCCAGGCTCCACACCGGCGCGTCGGCCTTCTCGACCCGCGCCCTGGTTTCCATCGCGGCGAATTTATCGACGAGTTCGCCGATGGCAACCTGCTGCTGCGCCACCTTGGCCTCGAGCGGCGCGGGCGGCGGCGGTGCGGCCTCGGCGGTCTGCGCCGGCTCGGACACCTTGACGCCCTTATGCTTCAGGGCGCCCTTCAGCGTGGCGATCTCGTCGCGCTGCGCCGCGATCTGCTTCTGCTGCAGTTCCATCATGTGCTGCAGGTCGTCGAGACGTTTCAGGATCGTCGAATCGTCGGCCAGCGCCGGCACGGCCGCAGCAACCAGCGCCGCGCCCGCCAGCAGAACGGATCTCAGCGTCACTTACTTGCCCCCCAGCAGAATGAATCCGTCCTTCTCGAAGATCGCGGCGGCTTCCGGGCCGCTCAGGAAGTCGAGGAACGCCTTCGCCTCCGGCTTCCCGTCCTTCACCAGCGCGGCGGGATAGACGATGGGCGCGTGCGAGTTGTCGGGGAAGGTCGCGACGACGTGCACCTTCTTGTCGCTCAGCGCGTCCGTCGTATAGACGATGCCGAGCGGCGCCTCGCCGCGCGAGACATAGGCGAGTGCGACGCGCACGTTCTCGGCCAGCACCAGGTGATCGACCACGCTGGTCCACACGCCGAGCGTGCCGAGCGCGGTGCGGGCATATTTGCCGGCCGGCACCGAATCGGGATCGGCGATGGAAAGGCGTCCGCCCTTGAGCGCGCCGAGCAGGTCGAAATGCGGCGCGATGGCGATCGACAGGTTCTGGTCGGCCGGCGCGATCAGCACCAGATGATTGCCGAGCAGCGCCTTGCGCGTCTCGTGCGCGATCAGGCCCTTGTTGTCGAGATAGTCCATCCAGTCATTGTCGGCCGAAATGAACAAATCGGCGCCGCCCGATGCCTCGATCTGCTTGGCGAGCACGGAGGACGCCGCGAAGGAGAACACCGCGTCGTTGCCGGTCTTGGCCTTATACGCCTTGCCGATATCGCCCAGCGCGTCGGTCAGCGATGCGGCGGCGAACACCGTGATGCTGCCCGCCTGGGCCGCAACCGGCAGCAGCACCAGCAGTGCGGCGGCGAAGCCAGCCCTCAGCCAGCGTCCGAATGTCATGACGATTCCCCCGGGGCGATATGCCCCGTCGTGATATCCGATCGGATATCACGAGTCGAGACGGGAGACGTCAGGCCGCGCGGCGTCCGGCGACGACCAGGCCTGCGCCGGCCAGCAGCACGACGATGCCGGCAATGGTCGGAATCCAGACCGTGTGATCCTGCTGCGTGCTGACATGGATCGGCCCGGCATCGATCAGCGGCTTGGTCTCGGTGTAGCTGAAATGGCCGAACAGCAAGGCGCCGACGCCCAGGACGATGAGCACGACACCGATCAGCGACAGACCACGCATGCAATTCCCCTGGCATCGATGCCGCTCAGGGAACGGGCCGGCTGGGGGATGGTTCCGTCAGCTCAGGTGGCTGACGCGCCGATAGGCCAGCGCCTCGGCGATGTGCGGGCGGCCGACGCGGTCGGCGCCGGCCAGGTCGGCGATGGTGCGCGCCACTTTGAGCACGCGGTGATAGCCGCGCGCGGTCAGCCGCATCGCGTCCGCCGCTTCGGTCAGCAGCCGTGCCCCGGCCGTATCGGGCGCCGCGACGGCGTCGAGCAGTTCGCCCTCGGCTTCGGCATTGGTGCGGATCCCTTTTCCCTCGAAGCGCGTCCGCTGGGCGTCGCGGGCCTTTGCGACGCGCCCCGCGACATCGGCGCTGCCTTCGGCGGGCGGCGGCAAAGCGAGATCGGCGGCCGAGACGCCCGACACTTCGACATGGACGTCGATGCGGTCGAACAAGGGACCGGAGATTCGCGACTGGTAGTCGCTGGCGCATTTGGGGGCGCGGCCGCAGGCCTGGGCCGGATCGCTCAGATAGCCGCAGCGGCACGGATTCATCGCGGCGACGAGCTGGAAGCGGGCCGGAAAGCGCACATGCGCATTGGCGCGCGCCACCACCGCCTCGCCGCTCTCGATCGGCTGGCGCAGCGAATCCAGCACGCCGCGCTGGAATTCGGGAAGCTCGTCGAGGAACAGAACGCCCAGATGCGCGAGGCTGACCTCGCCCGGCCTGACGCGCAGCCCCCCGCCGGTCAGCGCCGCCATCGAGGCGGAATGATGCGGATTGCGGAACGGCCGGCGGCGCGAGATCGTCCCGCCCGGCAATTCGCCGGCCAGGCTCTGCACCATCGAAAGCTCCAGCGCCTCGCGCGCGTCCAGCGGCGGCAGAAGGCCGGGCAGGCGCTGGGCCAGCATCGATTTGCCGGCGCCGGGCGGCCCGATCATCAGAAGATTGTGCCCGCCGGCCGCCACGATCTCGAGCGCGCGCTTGGCGGTCTCCTGGCCCTTCACGTCGCGCAGATCCGGCATCCGCGCCGTGTCGTCGGCGAGCCGGGCGACCGGACGGGTCAGGACCTGATGGCCCTTGATGTGATTGACCAGCGCGATCACCGACGGCGCCGCGACGATCTCGATCTCGCCGGCCCAGGCGGCCTCGGCGCCGCACGCGGCCGGACAGATCAGGCCGCGCTGCTGCTCCGCCGCCGCCAGCGCGGCCGGAAGCACGCCGGCGACGGCCGAGATCTGCGCATCCAGCGACAGCTCGCCGAGCGCGACATAATTGGCGACCTCGCTTGCCGGCAGCACGCCCATCGCGGCGAGCAGGCCGAGCGCGATGGGAAGGTCGTAATGGCTGCCCTCCTTGGGCACATCCGCCGGCGCCAGGTTCACCGTGATGCGCTGCCAGGGCAGCGCCAAGCCGATCGCCGACAGCGCGGCGCGCACGCGCTCCTTGCTCTCGGCCACCGCCTTGTCGCCGAGGCCGACGATGTTGAAGACGCCGCCGCCGCCCTCGCCGATATGGACCTGAACGTCCACCTCGCGGGCCTCGATGCCCTGGAACGCGACCGTATAGACATGCGCGACCGTCATGGACCCCTCAAGGCGGATTCGGGCGTGTTCCGGAAAAAAGCAGCGCAACGCGAGACGCAACGCAGCGTTGCGGGGCCAAGTCTAAAGGCGCGGCCCGCGCCGGATCAATGCGCGGCGAGCAGGCCCCACATATAG
>DASWOE010000261.1:0-19888 GCA_036398875.1 Rhizomicrobium sp. | reverse complement strand
CGGCGAACTGTTCACGCAATGCGAGTCGGAAGGGTTCCGTCGTTTCAGCTTTGGCCTAGACCGTCCCGACGTGATGTCGACCTTCGACGTCGTGCTGCGCGGCGATAAAACGCTTTATCCCGTGATGCTCTCCAACGGGCATCTGGTCGCCGCCGGCGAGTTGCCGGATGGGCGCCATTGGGCGCGCTGGCAGGACCCGGGTCCGAAGCCGACATATCTGTTCGCGCTCTTCGCCGGCGATGTCGCCGTCGAGAAGCGGACCTTCGTCACGCGATCCGGCCGGCCGGTCGAAATCGGCCTTTACGCGCCGCGAAAATATCTTGAGATGAGCCGTCCGGCTCTCGATTTCGTGCTCGCCGCGATGAAGTGGGACGAGGATGTGTTCGGGCGGGAATACGACCTCGCGGTCTTCAACATCGGCGTCATGAACGGCTTCGCCGGCGCGATGGAGAACAAGGGCCTCAACCTGTTCGACCTCGCCTGGCTGGCGGCCAGCGAGACGAATACGACCGACGAGGAATTCGAATACCGGATGAAGTCCGTCGCCCATGAATTCTTCCATCACTGGAGCGGCGATCGCGTCACGGTGAAGAACTGGTTCCAGGTAAGCCTCAAGGAGGGCCTCACACGGTTCCGCGACCAGCTCTTCCTCGCGGACAAGACCGAGTTCGATTCCGTCCGCATCAAGATGGCGCGGCATCTGCGCGCCAACCAGTTCACCGAGGACGACAGCGCCATCGCGCATGCGCCGGTGTGGGACAGCTATATCGAGCCGCGCAACGTCTACACCAACACCGTCTACGACAAGGGGCAGGAAGCCATCTTCATGCTGATGGCGATGCTGGGGCGGCCGCGCTTCTGCGAAGTCGTATCGGCCTATTTCGATCGCCACGCCGACAGCGCCGTGACGATCGAGGAATTCCTGCGGACGTTCGAGGAGATCGGCGGTCTCGAACTCGGCCAGTTCCGCAACTGGTATTATCAGGCCGGCGTCACCGACGTGTTTGTAAAGACGGAGTTCGATTCGAAGACGCGCCAGTTTCGCGTTCATCTTGCGCAGAAGACGCGTCCCACGAACGGCCAGCCGGTCAAGAAACCGCATTACATCCCTTTTGCCATCGGCCTGTTGGACGAACAGGGCCGCGAGCTTCCGACCCGGCTCGCCGGCGAGTCCGAGCCGCATCCCGCCGGCACGCGCGTGCTGGTTTTTCGTGAGCCGAGCCAGATCTTCGTCTTCGAGGATGTGGCGCGCCGGCCCGTCCTGTCGCGGCTGCGTGGCTGCTCGGCGCCGGTGCGGCTGAGCGAGGCCGTCTCGGACGAAGACCTCGCATTCCTCATGCGACACGACAAGGACCTGTTCGCGCGCTGGGACGCCGGCCAAAGTTACGCCACGCGCACCACTTTGCGCCTTGCGCGAAATCTGCGAGACGGCCGGCCGAGCGCCACGCCTCCCGCCTTTCTGGATGCCCTCGCGGGCGCGCTCGACGATGCTTCGTTGTCGCCGCGTGCGAAAGCCGATCTTCTGACCCTGCCCGACGAACGCATGCTCGGCGAGGCGACCGATCCCATCGATGTCGACGGCGCGCATGCCGGGCGCGCGCGCCTCGCGCTCGATTTCGCCGCGTATGCCCGCGATGGCCTGTTCGCGGCCTATGAGACCGCTTCGGCCGTCGATCCGCGCGACCGCGGCAACAGCGCGGTCGGATTGCGGCGCCTCAAAGCCGTCGCGCTCGACTATCTTTCGCGGCTCGACGATGCGGAACCACGACGGATCTGTCTGGCGACCTTGCGATCCTCGACGAACTTCACCGACCAGGTCGCCGCGCTCAACATCCTCGCCGAACGCGACTGCGCCGAGCGCGAAGAAGGTCTGCAAATCTTCCTCGAACGCAACCGCGCCGATCACCTCGCCCTCGACCGGTGGTATCGCGCCCAGGCCGGTGCCCCCCGAAACGACACCGCCGACATCGTCGATAGGCTGATGGGCGCGCCCGACTTCGAGCCTTTGTTCAGCCGCCTGTACGCCCTGTCGGAGTCCTTCTTCGCCTATAACCGATATGGCGTGGGCGCGCCCGGCGGGCGCGGCTATCAGGTGTTCGCGCGGCGGGTCCTTCACATCGATTCGATCGTGCCGATGATCTCCGGTTGGATCATGTCGCGCAGCGATATGCCGCGCTGGTACCGGTTCGATGCCGTTCGCCAAACCGCGATGCGCGCCGCGCTGGAGCAGATGGCGAATGCCGAAAACGTATCGCCGGGCCTGCGTGAGCATTGCGCCGCGGCCCTGAACGTCGATACGTCCGAGGTCGCCGCGTGAAGTCGCCCCGGTTCGAAGGAAAAGTGGCGATCGTCACCGGCGCGGGCCGCGGCCTCGGCCGCGCCTATGCGCTCGAATTGGCGCAACGCGGCGCCAAGGTCGTCGTCAACGATGCCGGCCTGGCCATGGATGGAACGGGTGAGTCGGCCGCGCCCGCGCGCCAGGTCGCCGACGAGATCGTTTCGGCGGGCGGCATCGCGGTGGCAAATACGGGATCGGTGGACGATCTATCGCAGGCGCGGGCGCTGGTCGAGCAGGCGCTCGATGCCTTCGGCGCGCTCCACATCGTCATCAACAATGCCGGGATATTGCGCGACCGGAGTTTCGCGAAAAAGGATCTGGCCGACTTCCGCAAGGTGCTGGACGTGCATCTCTGGGGCACGGTCCAGGTCACCCATGCGGCCTGGCCCATATTGATGAATCAGCAATATGGTCGTGTGCTCCTGACCAGCTCGGGCTCCGGCATTCTCGGCAATTTCGGACAGTCGGACTACGGCACGGCGAAGACGGCGATGCTGGGCCTGATGAATTGCCTGGCGCTCGAAGGCGAGCGCAAGAACGTGCGCGTCAACACGATCAAGCCGGCCGCCGCGACCCGCATGGCCCAGGGCGTGGTATCCGATGCGATCTTCGCCAAGCTGAAACCCGAACTGATCGTGCCTGCGGCGCTCTGCCTGGTCGCGGACGATGCGCCCAACGGCTGGATCGTGCAGGCGACGGGTGGGCATTTCTCGCGCGTCGTGTTCGCGCAGAACGAAGGCGTCGACCTCGGTGCCGGCGCGAGCTGCGATGCGCTGGCGGGGCGGTGGGAGCGGATCGAGGACATTTCCGCCCTGATGCCCGTCAAGCATCAGGAGACCGCCTGATGGACGCGCGGCACGAGCATATCGGGCCGGAGGCGCGGTTCCGCGCCTTCCTGCGCGCCGGGCATCCTACGATCCAATTCTGCGGCGCATGCCGCAAATACCAGTTCTATCCGTCGATCGTTTGCCGCGGCTGCGGTGGAACGGCGATGTCGTGGCGGCCGATCTCTGGCGCGGGCGTGATCTATGCGCTGACCGAGATCGCCGCCGGGCCGCGCTTCAATGTGGCGTTGATCGACCTCGATGAGGGCGTCCGCATGCTTGCGCGCGTCGAAGGCGATGGCGCGCGCGCGATCGGCACAAAGGTCCGCGCCCGGGTTGCCGAAGTGGACGACGTCCCGATCCTCGTATTCGAGACCGCGGCATGACTCTCGATAATGTCCGGGGACGGAGCGCCATCGTCGGCGCGGCGACCGCGGGAGTCGGCAAGGCGCCGGACGTAAAGACCTTCATGGAACTCGCCGCCGAGGCGGCGCTCGGCGCATTGGCGGTCGCGGGGATTGCCCTTAAAGAGGTGGACGGCATCTTCGGCGCCTCGATGTCGCGTCTGATGTGGCCGATCGATATCGCCGAATATCTTGGACTTCATCCGCGCTTCTGCGACGGAACCCAGATCGGCGGTTCGTCGTTCGAGGCGCATTGCCTGAGCGCCGCGCTCGCGCTGGAAGCGCGCCTGTGCGACGTCGCGCTCATCTGCTTCGGCGCGACGACGCGGTCGGGCAAGGGGCCATGGCCGCGCCTGCGGGAGTTCGATGCGCATCTTGATCCCTATCGCGCCGAGGGGCTGCACACTTACGCCATGGCCTCGCAGCGTCACATGTTCGAGTTCGGCACGACACGGGACCAGCTTTCTTCCGTGGCGGTCGCCGCGCGCGCCTGGGCGGCGGGCAATCCCGAGGCGTTCAAGCGCGAGCCTTTGACGCTCGAAGCGGTGGCGGCGTCGCGGATGATCGCTTCGCCGCTCACGGCCGCGGATTGCTGCCTGGTGACCGACGGCGCCGCGGCGCTGGTGATGACGCGCAGCGACCGCGCGCGCTCTGATGGTGCTGGTGCAGCCTATCTGCTCGGCGCCGGCCTCGCGCTCGACGGAACGAATCCCGCGCTGCGCCCGGCGCTGACGACCACGGTGGCGACGAAATCGGGCGCGGCGGCCTACGACATGGCGCGGCTGGGGCCGGCCGACATGCAATGCGTGCAGCTCTATGATGCGTTCACGATCAACGTCATCTTGTTTCTCGAAGATCTCGGATTCTGCGCCAAGGGCGAAGGCGGCACCTTCGCCGCCGGCGGCGCGATCGCGCCGGGCGGCGCCTTGCCCGTCAACACCAATGGCGGTGGGCTCGCTTGCGTCCATCCGGGCATGTATGGCGCGTTCATGCTGGTCGAGGCATTCCAACAATTGACGGGACGGGCCGGTGCCCGGCAGTTGCCGTCGCTCTCGACCGTGCTGTGTCACGGCAATGGCGGCAATCTCTCGTCGCAGGTCACCACCATCTGGGGCAGCGCGGAGACTTTGTAGCCATGACGACCGATCACATCGTTATGCCCGCTCGCGGCGTGCTCGCCATCGCGGCCTATCAGGCGGGGGCCCAGACCGCGCCGGACATCGCCGATCCGGCGCGGCTTGCCTCCAACGAAGCGGCGCTCGGACCTTCGCTCAAGGTCGTGGAGGCGCTCCGCCAGGCGTCGTCGCGCATCGATCGCTACCCCGATCCCTCCTGCGGGGCGCTTCGTCTCGCCATTGCGAAGGCCTATGGCCTGGATGCGGACAACATCGTTTGCGGCAGCGGATCGGAGGCGCTGATTCACGTCGCGATGCGCAGCTACGTTTCGGCCGGCGACGAAGTCGTCCTGCCGGCGCGCGCGTTTTCGGTCGGCCGCATCGCCGCGCAGAGCTGCGGTGCGGACATCGTCGCGGTTCCCGAGAGGGACGATCTGGAAATCGATGTCGACCGGATCCTGGCGGCGGCGACCCGGCGCACGAAGCTGATCTATCTGCCCAATCCGAACAATCCTACGGGCGTGGTGGTCTCCGCCACCGACATTCGTCGATTGCGTGCCGGACTGCCCGATCACGCGATGTTGTTTCTGGATGCCGCTTATCGCGAATATGTCGAGGAGCCGGACTACAGCTCCGGCGACGAACTGGTCGGCACCGACAGGGGCAACGTCGTCGTTTCGAGCACCTTCTCCAAGATCTACGCGCTCGCCGGATTGCGGCTCGGCTGGGTCCATGCGTCGCGCGATATCGTCGCGATCCTGAACCGCGTGCGGCCCGCCTTCGGCGTTTCGCTGCCGGCGCAGATCGCGGCCATCGCGGCGTTGAACGATGTGGAGCACGTCGCCCGGGAGAAAGCCGTCATACGAGCGCAGCGCGCCCGGATGATCGCGGCGCTGACCGCGCTCGGCTTCCGCACGGGCCGCTCCCCGGCCAATTTCGTTCCGGTTCACGTGCCCGATCGGCTCGGCGATGCGGCCGAGCTTAACGCATTCCTGACACGGCGCGGTGTGCTTGTGCGGCCGGCGGCGAGTTACGGCCTGCCGCGGATGCTGCGCGTGACGGTCGGCAACGCGCACGACACCGGCCGCGCGCTCGACGGCTTCGCCGATTGGGCCCGCCGGGCCTCCTGACGATGGCGATACTGGACAAGTTCCGTCTCGATGGGCAGGTCGCACTGGTGACCGGCGGCGGCAGCGGCATCGGCCGCGCCGCGTGCCTCGTCCTGGGCGAGGCCGGCGCGTCGGTCATGGTGTTGGATCACAACCCCGCCGCGGCGCAAGAAACCGTCGAGGCGCTGGTGCGCATCGGCGCGCCGGCCATCGCCGCGGTTGCCGACATCACGCAGGAAGCCGAGGTTGCCCAGGCGTGCGACACGGTTGCCGAGCGGTTCGGACGCTTGGACGTGCTGGTGGCAAGCGCGGGCTCGGCCATTCGCGCCGCCGCGCTCGAATTGCCGCTTGCCGCATGGGACAAGGTCGTCGCCGTCAATCTCACGGGCACATTTCTCTGCGCCCGCCACGCCGCCCGGCAAATTCAGGCATCGTCGCGCGGCGGTCGCATCGTCTTCGTGTCGTCCATCATGGGGTTATCCGGAGGCGGACTGTATCCCAACGTCTCCTATCAGGCGACCAAAGGCGCGGTCGTGAACATGACGCGCGCGCTGGCGGTCGAATGGGCCGCGCTGGGCATCCGCGTAAACGCCGTGGCGCCGACTTGGGTGCGCACGCCGTTCATCGCGCCGCTGCTGGAGCAGCCGGCGCTCATGCGCGAGATCGAGCGGATGACACCGCTCGGCCGCATCGCCGAGCCGGAAGAGGTCGCCGCGGCGATCCTTTATCTGGCCGCGCCGGCATCGGCGATGGTGACCGGCCATGTCCTGGCGGTGGATGGCGGCTTCCTCGCGCAATAGGCGTCTTAGTAGGAGCGCGGCAGACCGAGCGCGTGCTGGCCCAGATGCGCGAGAATGAGATTGGTGGAGATCGGCGCGGTCTGGAACAGCCGCGTCTCGCGCCATTTGCGCTCGATGTCGAATTCGCGCGCATAGCCGAAGCCGCCGAAGGTCTGCAGGCAGGCATCGCCCGCATGCCACGCGGCTTCCGAGGCCAGGAGCTTGGCGATATTGGCTTCCGTGCCGCAAGGCTGATCCGCGTCGAACAGCGCCGCGGCGGCGCGGGCGGCGAGATCGGCCGACTGAATCTCGGCAAAGGCGCGGGCCAGCGGGAACTGGATGCCCTGGTTTTGCCCGATCGGACGGTCGAACACGACGCGCTCGTTCGCGTAAGCCACGGCCTTGTCGAGAAACCAGCGGCCGTCGCCGACCGCCTCGGACGCGACCAGAATCCGCTCGGCATTGAGCCCGCCGAGGACCGCGTGGAACCCCTTGCCTTCCTCTCCGATCAAGTTCTCGGCGGGCACCCGCAGGTCGGCGAGGAAGATTTCCGTCGTATTGTGGTTGAACATCGTCTCGATCGGCTGGATGTCGAGGCCGCGGCCGAGACCCGCGTTGATGTCGATCAGGAACAGCGACAAGCCGTCCGTCCGCTTGCGCACTTCGGCCAGGGGCGTCGTCCGTGCCAGCAGGAGCATGAGATCGGAATGCAGCGCGCGCGACGTCCACACCTTCTGTCCGTTGACGACATAGCTCTCGCCGTCGCGGGCGGCGAAGGTCTTGATCCTGGTCGTATCCGAGCCGGCCGTCGGTTCCGTCACGGCAAAGGCCTGCAGCCGCAACTCGCCGCGCGCGATCGGCGGAAGATAGCGCGCCTTCTGCGCCGGCGAACCGGCGCGGAGCAGCGCCCCCATGACGTACATCTGGGCGTGGCCCTGCGTGGCGGTACAGCCGTTGGCGTTGATTTCCTCCAGGATGACGGCCGCGGCGCGCAGCGGCAGGCCGGAGCCGCCGAACGCCTCCGGGATCAACGCGGCAAGAAACCCGGCCGCCGTGAGCGCGGCGATGAATTCGGTGGGGTAGGCCGCCTCCCGCTCGATCCGGCGCCAGTACGGACCGGGAAAGTCCGCGCAGAGCCGGCGCACGGCATCGCGCAGTTCGGGATAGTCCTTGCCTAGGGCGAGGGAAACGTCGGACATAGATGCGCGGAGCGGCTCTGATACGCGATTCGAGACTGGTTTTTTGGCGCGGGAATGTCAATGAAACGTTTCAACAAGAAATCGGCCGGCCCGATAACGCTGCGCCACATTGCGGAAGGCGCCGGGGTCTCGATCGGCACGGCTTCGCGGGTGATCAACGGCCGGACGAATGTCGATCCGGCGATCCGCGACCGGGTCGACGCGGTCATCGCCAAACTCGGCTATCGGCCGAATGCGCTGGCCCAGGGCATGCGCCGCGGCGCCACGCGGACCGTCGGCGTCATCGTACGCGACATCTCGGCGCCGGGCCTCGCGAGTTTCCTGCGCTCCGTTCAGGAGGAATTGCTCGCCAGCGGCTATTTTCTTCTGCTCGCCAATTCCGGCGACAGGCCCGCGCAGGAGATCGCGCTGCTTCAGATGTTCGGCGATCGCAAGATCGACGGGCTCATCATGACCGTGGCGTCCGAAACCGATCGGGCGGCGTTGAAGGCGCGCACGCGATGCGGTGTGCCGATCGTCCTGCTCGATCGCGAGCCGCGGGCCGGAGAAGACGCGGTGCTCGTGCGCCACGGCGACGGAATGCAGCAGGCAGTGGCTTATCTGGCGGCGCTGGGACACAAGCGCATTGCCCTCATCACCGGCCGCCCCGATGTCTATTCCGCGCGCGAGCGGCTGAAGGGATTCGAACAAGGCCTCAAAGCCGCCGGCCTGACAATGCATCCGGAACTGGTGCGGGCGGTCGGCTTTCTCGCCGAATCCGCGCGGCTTGAGGCGTCGGCGCTGATGGGCCTGCGCCACCGGCCGACGGCGATCGTCGCGGGCGGCGCCGCGCTGCTCGGCAGCATCCTGGAGGCCGTGCGCGGCCTGGGGATGGATGTGCCGGGCGACGTCTCGATCGTGGGCGCCGCGGAAACGGAACTCGCGGCGTTGACCACGCCGCCGGTGACGATCGTGAAGTGGAACTATGCCGAACTCGGCCGCATCGCCGCGAACATGCTGCTCGGCCGGATGACCGGCGAGCGCGCGGACCCGTCGCGCCGCATCACGCTGCCGGCCGAATTCGTCATTCGCGGCTCCTGCGCCCCGCAGAGTTGACCGGCCCGCCATCCCCGTGTAGACGGTGAAACGTTATATCAGGAATGGCCAGGGTGGGCATGACGGCGCATTTGCGCATGGGGATCGACGTCGGAGGCACGTTCACCGACATCGTCCTGTACGATCCGCGAGAACGCGGGATCTGGTCGGCAAAGGTCGCGACGACGCCGGAAAACCCCGTCGTCGGCGCGCTGGAGGGGATCGACAGGATCCTGCATCTGAGCGGCTCGTCGGCCTCCGCCGTCGGCTTTGTCGGTCACGGCACGACGATCGCGACGAACCTCGTGGTGGAGGGGAAGGGCGCCCCGACCGCGCTTCTGACCACACGCGGCTTTCGCGACATTCTCGAAATCCGCCGCGCGGCACGGCATGACCGCGCCGATCTCTACGATCTGTTCTTTGACAGTCCCGCTCCGCTGGTGCCGCGGCGGCGCCGGTTCGAGATCGACGAGCGCGTGCTGCATGACGGAACGGTGGAGCGCCCGCTGGACGGCAAAAGCCTGGACCGCGCGCTGTGCGAAATCCGGCGAAGCGGCGCCGAAGCGGTGGCGATCGTCTTTCTGAATTCCCATGCCAACGCCGCCCATGAAATCGACGCGCTGACGCGCGCGCGGGAAGCGCTTCCCGGCATTTTTGCCACGGCGTCGCACCGGGTCGATCCCGACATGTTCGAGTACGAGCGCACCAGCACGACCGTCATCAATGCGATGCTGGGTCCCCGCGTGAGCGCCTATGTCCGCGCTTTCGCGGACGGGGTGGCCCGCCGTGGTGTCGCCGGCGATGTTTTCTTCATGCAATCGAATGGCGGACTCGCGGCGCCCGCCGCCATGCTCGAGCGTCCCGTGGCGCTGTTGGAATCCGGGCCTGCCGCGGGGGTCACGGCGGCGGCAAAGCTTTGCCGGCAGCTCGGCATCTCGCATGCCATCACCGGCGACATGGGCGGAACGACCTTCGACGTGTCGCTGATCAGGGACCAGCGGCCCGAGATGCGTACTTTGTCTCATCTGAGCACCCATGTCGTCCGCGCGCCGACCATCGATATAGAAAGCATCGGCGCCGGAGGCGGATCCATCGCCTGGATCGACGAGGCCGGCGGCTTGCATGTCGGGCCGGAGAGCGCCGGCGCCGATCCGGGTCCCGCCTGCTATGGCGGCGGCGGCGAGCGGCCGACGGTAACGGACTGCAACGCCGTGCTCGGCTATCTCGACGCGCGGAATTTCGCCGGCGGGGCGCTCGATATCGGCGCGGCGCGCCGGGCGATCGACACCTATGTCGCGCGGCCGCTCGGGATCGGCATGATCGAGGCCGCCCATAGCGTGCGCCGGATCGCCAATGCGCTGATGGCGCAGGCCATCCGCCTGATGACCGTCGAGCGCGGCTTCGATCCGCGCGATTTCGCCTATGTCTGTTTCGGCGGCGGCGGCGCGATCCATGCCATCGACCTGGCAAGCGAATTGCAGATTCCGCGCATCGTGGTGCCGCCGCTGCCGGGCCTGTTCAGCGCCTATGGCATGCTGGTCGCCGACCAGCTCTACGACATGCAGGCGCCGCTGTTTCGCCGGCTCGACGAGATCGATGCGCCTCAGTTGGACGAACGCCTTGCCGATCTCGAAACCCAGATGCGCGCGCACCTCCAGCGCCATGCCGTTCCGGCGCCGCAGATCGAAATCGCCTATCGCGCCGATTGCCGCTATGTCGGCCAGGCGGAATCGCTGCTGATCGCGATCGCGAAGGACGACGTCTCGCCGTCGCGCCTTGCCGCCGATTTCGAAGCCGCCCATGGCCGCCACTGGAATTTCGCTCAGCCGGGCCGGCCGGTCGTCATCGACAATCTGCGGATCCGGGCGCGCGTGCCGACCGACGGCACCGTGCCGGGCTCGGGCGAACCGCCACGGCGCGCGGCGCCCCCTCCCGTCGGCGAACGCGCCGTCATGCTCGACGCGAAATTCGAGCCTCTGCCCGTCTATCGGCGCGCCGACCTCGCCGAAGGCGCGCGGCTTGCCGGCCCCCTGATCATCGACGAGCCAAGCAGCTGCCTCGTTCTGCCGCGCGGATGGTCCGTTACGGTCGCGCCCGATCTCAGCCTGCTGATCTCCGCGGAGGCGGCGTGATGGACAAGGTGACCTACGAGATCGTCCGCAGCGGACTCTATTCCATCGCCCGCGAGATGAAGATCGCGATGATGCGCACGGCCGCAAGCCCGATCATCCATTCGGGCGGCGACGCCTCGGCCGCGATCTTCGACTCCGAGATGCAGCTTGTCGCCCAGGGCAACGACATCCCGACCATGTTGGGTTCCGCCGTCCTGTCGGTGAAGGCCTCGGTCGAAGCGGTCGGACGCGGCGAGTTGCGCCCCGGCGACGTCATCGTCAGCAACGATGCCTATCTCGGCGGCGGCAACCATCAACCGGATGTTCAGCTCACGCGGCCGATCTTCCTGAACGGCGAAATCGTCGCTTTCGCGATGACGCGCGGCCACTGGTCGGATATCGGCGGGCAGAGCCCCGGCAGCTTCGATCCCGATACCTGGGATATTTTCGGCGAAGGCATGCGCATCCCGCCGGTGTTGCTGTACCGCAACGATACGCTCGTGAAGGACACGACGACGCTCATCGTCCAGAACATGCGCGATCCGCAAAGCCGGATGCTCGACATCAAGGCGCAATATGCCGGCGTCTTCCTGGGCGAACAGCGCATCGTCGGCATGGCGCGGCGATACGGCGCGGACGCGCTGCGCGAGTCCATGGGCGAGGCGCTCGACCAATCCGAGCGTCTGATGCGCGCGCAGATCGGGCGCATGCCCGATGGCGTCTATGAGGCGGAAGACTTCATCGAGCCCGTGGGCGAGGGCGACCTCATTCCGGTCCGCGTCAAGATCACGATCCGCGGCGACGGCATGATCGTCGATTTCACCGGTT
Source organism: Rhizomicrobium sp. (assembly GCA_036398875.1). Taxonomy (GTDB): domain Bacteria; phylum Pseudomonadota; class Alphaproteobacteria; order Micropepsales; family Micropepsaceae; genus Rhizomicrobium. The sequence goes on along the minus strand of DASWOE010000261.1, from coordinate 8,107 downwards.
CGGCGCCGCAGGTGCGCGGCGGCATCAATTGCCCGCTCGCCGTCACCTGCAACAGCACCTGGTACACGATCAAAGCGGTGACCGACAAAGCCATTCCGATCAACCAGGGCTGCTACAGACCCATCGAGATCGTCTGCCCCGCGGGCTCGATCCTGAATTGCGAATTCCCCGCGTCCGTCGTCAGCGGCAACACCGAGACCTCGCCGCGCGTCATCGACATGCTGCTCGGCGCGCTGGCCAAGGCGCTGCCCGACCGGGTGATCGCGCAGAGTCACAGCGCCGCCAGCGTCGTCACCTTCAGCGGCGACGATCCGGACGCGGTCCGCGGCCGCGCGCTCGGCCGGCGTTACGTTTCCATGATCGACGTGCACGCCGGCGGCATGGGAGCACGGCCACGCCAGGACGGCGTCAGTGCGGTTCGCGTGCATGTCGGCAATACCGCGACTCAGCCGGTCGAGCAGATCGAAAAGCTCACGCCGCTGGTGATCGAGGAATGGAGCCTGGTCCAGGATTCCGGCGGCGCCGGGCGCTATCGCGGCGGGCTCACCACCCGGCGCGTCTATCGCATGGCATATGAGGAGGCGACCTGTTCGGTCATCGGCGAGCGCAGCCGCGTGGCGCCGCGGGGCATTCTCGGCGGCGAGGCGGGCGCCACGTTCCGCGCCGTGCTGAGCTTCGCCGACGGCCGGTCGCGCACCTTGCCCTCCAAGGGCCGCAAGACCGTGCTCGCCAAAGGCGACCGGTTGTCGATCGCGCCGGCGGGCTCGGGCGGTTGCGGCGATCCCCATCTGCGCGAGCCGAACCGCGTCCTGGACGACGTCATCGACGGCTATGTGTCGCGGGACGCCGCGCGCGAGCGTTACGGCGTCGTGCTGCTGGCGGACGGACAAGCGGTCGATGAACCCGCGACGGCAAAGCTTCGGACGGATGCCGGAAGGGAGCGGTCGTCGTGACGCGGTCCGCTCCGCTTGCCGGCCTGAAAGTCCTGGAGATCGGCCATTCGATAGCCGGTCCTTACGCCGGCATGATCCTGGCCGAACTTGGCGCCGATGTCGTCAAGCTGGAGCAGCCGGAGCAGGGTGATTATGCGCGCGGCTGGGGTCGGCCGGTGCCCGGTGGCGCGGCGATCGCCTTCGAGACGGTCAATCGCGGAAAACGCGGCATTGCGGTCGATCTGTCGGATAGCGCGTCGGCGCGCGCCGTTCGGCGGCTCATCGAACGCGACATCGACATCGTCGTGCAGAATCTGAAGGCGGGCTCCTTGGACCGGCTGGGCTTGGGCGCCGATGCGCTCATGGCGGACAAGCCGTCCCTCATCTGGTGCAACATGGGCGCATTCGGAACCACGGGCCCTCTGCGCGGTGGGTTGGGATACGATCCCCTGATTCAAGCCGCGAGCGGCCTGATGAGCGTGCTGGGAGGGCCCGACTCGCCGCCGCTGCGCGTGCCGGTGTCGCTGATCGACATGACGACGGGGCTCTGGGCCGCGATCGGCATTCTCGCCGCGGTGCACGCGCGCAACGGCACGGGTCGCGGTGCGCTCGTCGATACATCGCTTTACGAGACCGGTCTTGCGCTGATGGCCGCTCCCATCGCCAACTATCTCGTCTCGGGCGAAGTGCCGGAGAAAACCGGATCGCATCATCCCACGATCGCTCCCTCCGGCGCTTTTCGCGCCGCGGACGGCTGGATCATGATAGCCGTCGGCAACGACGCGCAATTCTCGCGTTTCGCGGATGTCCTCGGCCTTTCCGCGTTGTCCGGCGATCCCCGCTTTGCGCGCAACAATGGGCGCGTCGCCAACCGCGATGCGCTGACGGCATTGATCGACGGCCAATTGGCCGGGGCGCCGATCGACGAATGGGCGGCGCGGCTCGGCCGCGCGGGCGTTCCGAACAACCCGATTCTGACGGTGGACGCGGTTGCTGCGCATGCGCAGACGCAAGCGTTGGGAATGTTGCAGCTCTCGCCGGACGGCGCGCTCCGCCTTCCCGGATTGCCCGTGACCTTCGACGGCGAGCGTCCGGCCTTCGCGCGCCGCGCGCCGCGCCTGGGCGAGCACAACCATTCCGTGCTCGGTGACCTCTGATGCCCCGCGAGCGTATCAGCGTGCGCGAGGTCGGCCTTCGGGATGGATTGCAGAGCGTCGCGGCCGTGATGCCGACGGCAAAGAAGTGCGAATGGCTCTCGCGCGAGCACGCCGCGGGAATCCGCGAATTCGAGGTGACGTCCTTCGTGCCGGCTCGCCTTCTACCGCAACTGGCCGATGCCGATGCGGTTGTCGAACACGCGCTCGGTCTTCGCGGCGCGACCGTGGCCGCGCTGGTGCCCAATCTGCGCGGCGCGGAACGCGCGCTCGCCGCGGGCGTGCATAAGATCGCGGTCGTGATCTCGGCGAGCGAGAGCCACAATCGGGCCAATGTGCACGCTTCTGTTGCGGATTCCGTGGCGCAGTTCCGCCGCATCGTCGCCTGCGCGCGCGCGACGGAGCGTAAGATCTCGATCTCCGCGGGAATCTCGACGGCGTTCGGCTGCGGCATCGAAGGTGCGGTGTCCGAAGACGACGTGCTCCGGCTCGCCGCCACGCTCGCCGAAGCGGGCGCCGCGGAGATCACTTTGGCCGATACCGTCGGGTACGGATCGCCGCGCGTGGTCCACGCGCTGTTCGCGTCCGCCGCGCGCCTGCTCGGCGGACTTCCGCTGGTGGGGCATTTCCACGACACACGCGGCCTCGGCCTGGCGAATGCCTACGCCGCGACGCAGGCCGGCGTGCGCGCCCTGGATGCGTCGCTCGCCGGCCTGGGCGGCTGCCCCTATGCGCCGGGCGCCACCGGGAATGTCGTGACCGAGGATCTGGTCTTCATGCTGGAAGCCTGCGGGTTCGACACGGGCGTGGACGTCGAATGTCTGATCGGCGCCCGCGCCGTCCTCGCGGAAGCATTTCCGGCGGAGCCGCTATACGGCGCGCTCGCAAAGGCGGGCCAGCCGCGCCCGGCGCGAAAGGAATGAGATGAACGAGACGACTCGAGAGCGCGAGGGCCTGACAGTCTTGCTTGCCAGGAGAGCCGCGCAGACGCGGACCCAATTGCTGGCCGCGGATGTGCGCCTGCTGGTGCGGCAATCGCTGCTGGATTATCTGGGCGTGAGCATCGCGGGCGCGCGCGAAAAGCAGGCGCGGATGGTCGCGGACGAGATGATCGCGCAGTCCGGCCGCGCCGACGCCGGCATGCTCGGCCGGGGCGTGCGGCTTCCGGCCATGGCCGCCAGCCTCGCCAACGGCACCGCCGCGCATGCGCTCGATTTCGACGACGTCAACATGGCCATTCCCGGTCATCCGGCCGCCGTCATTTTCCCCGCCGCGCTTGCCGTCGCCGAGGAATTGGATGCCGGCGGTGCGGCACTCGCCGAAGCCTATGTCGCCGGCTACGACACGATGTGCAGCCTCGGTCTTGCCATGGGTGTCGAACACTACGATGCGGGCTTTCACGCCACCGCGACGCTCGGATGCATCGGCGCGGCGGCGGCCTGCGGCAGGCTCTATGCGCTGCCGCCGGATGTAATGGCGCATGCGCTGGGCTTGGCCGCGGCCCAGGCGGCCGGCTTGAAGTCGATGTTCGGCACCATGACCAAGCCGCTGAATGCCGGCCGCGCCGCCGCGACCGGCGTCCTCGCCGCGAAGCTGGCGCGCCGGGGCTTCGAAAGCCGCGTCGATGCGGTCGAGTCCGAGCAGGGCATGGCCGCGTTGATGGCGGCGCGAATCCGGCCCGAACAGGCGACGGCGCGGGAGCCGGGCGATTTCCTGCGCCAAAATCTCTTCAAGCGGCACGTCGCCTGCTATCTCACCCATGCCGCGATCGAGAGCGCGCGCGAACTGCGCGAGCGCCACGGCCTCGCCCTGCCGCGGATCGCGGCCGTCATCGTCCGCGCCGACCGAAGCCTCGATGGCGTGTGCAACATCGCTGATCCACGCGACTCCATGTCGGCCAAGTTCAGCCTGAAGGCCGCGACGGCGCTTGCCCTGCTCGGCCGCGATACCGGCGCGCCGGCGGCGTTCGAAGCTTTCGCCACCGACGACGAGACGACGGCGCTCGCAAAACGGGTGACGGTCTCGCTGCAGGCGGGCTGGCCGAAGAACATTTGCGAAGTCGAATTGCGCATGACGAACGGCGCGACGGATGTCGCCCGCTGGGATTCCGCCGTCGCCGATTCCGATCTGGAGCGGCAGGGCACGGTTCTGCGGCGGAAATTCGATGGCCTGACCGTCCCGCTGCTCGGCCGCCGCAACGCCGATCGTCTTGCCGGCCTGGTCGACGATCTCGAGCGGCTCGACGGCATCGCGGCAATGTCCGCCATCGCATGCGGCATCAATGAGGTGGAACATGAGCGTGCACAGGATTGACTGGGACAAGCTGCCTTGGACGCCCGTCCGCCACGGCGTCGACCGCAAGGCGTTCTCCGGAGAGGGCGCGACCCTTGCGTTGCATCGCCTCGCGCCGGGCCACGAGCCCAGGCCGCACGACCATCCCTATGAGCAGATCGTCTATATCCTGCAGGGCCAAATGGACTTCCACATCGGCGACGACGTCGTAAGGGTCGGGCCGGGCGAGCTCGTCGTCATCCCGCCGAACGTGCGCCACCACGGCGTGGTGGTCGGCGACCGGGAGGCGCTCAACCTCGACGTCTTCACGCCGCGGCGGCCGGAATATGCTTGAGCTCGCGCAGCGGCTGCGCGGGCGCGTTCGTGCCCGCGAGCCGCTTGTCGGCATGTTCGTGAAGACGCCCGTCCATCACAACGTCGAATTGCTGGCGCTGGGCGGCCTGGACTTCGCGGTCCTCGACGCCGAGCACGCGCCGTTCGATCTCGATGCCATCGACCGCTGCATCCTCGCCGGCCGGGCCCATGGCATGGCCGTCGTCGTGCGGATACCGGAGGGCGCGCATACGTTCGCCTCCGCCTGCGCCGATATGGGGGCGGCGGCGATCGTGTCGCCCCATATGTGCGATGGTGCTGCTGCGCGGAAGAGTGCGAACGCGATCCGCTTCGCCGAAGGCGGGCGCGGCCTCTCGCCGTCGCCGCGCGCCGGAAGCTACGGCGGCATCGGGCTTTCCGAATTCGTCCGGCGAAGCGACAGCGTGCTCGGCCTGTGGGCGCAGATCGAGGACGCCGCCGCGCTCGACCGCCTGGACGAGATCGCAGCGGTCGAAGCCGTCGATTGCCTCTTTGTCGGCCGGGTGGATCTCGCGCGCTCTCTCGGAGCCGAATCCATCGCGGCTCCCGAAGTGAGACGCGCAACCGAACGCGTGATCGCCGCGGCGGCCGCCAACGGTCGCGCATCGGCGGTCTTCGTCGGTTCGCTCGACGAGGTGCGCAGCTTTCACCCGCTGGGCGCTTCCATCTTCATCGTCGGTTCGGACCAGTCGATGCTGAGGTCGCAGGCACGCGCGCTGCGCGACGGATTTCCGTCGGCCGTTCGCGCCTGACGTTTCGAGACTTATCTCGCCACCTATCTTCTTATTCCGCACCGATATTTCCATTCTGTGCGGGAAAGCGCCTCGGCTCCCTCGATCGACTACTTTCGACTTGGTGCTCGGCATCCGCGCGACGAGGCGAGCTGACCCGTAACGCTACGCCACGGCTCCTTCAGACGTGTCCAACCGGCAGCGATGACGAAAGGCCTACACGATGTATCGTCACGGGTGCCGTCTTCTCGGGGATGATTGCGCGTCGCAGGTCGGAGAGGGCGGCGGGGTTTTGCCGCGGAACAATTCTTCGATCGCTTCGGCGATTGCCAAGATACGTCGGTCGGCTCCGCTGGGTCCTTGGATTTCGAGTCCTACCGGAAGCCCGAGCCGCGTCAATCCGATGGGGACGGTTATCGCCGGCAGATCGGCGTTGGCTGATGCATCGGAATTGCGGCCATAGATGAACAAGGCGGGAATCCGCTTGCCCTCGAATTCCACGGTATCGTCTGGTGTGATGGGCCGGGCCGGCAGGGGCGTGCAAGGCACGACCAAGGCCGACAGGCCGTGGCCTTGAAAGTATTGCTCGAACCGGCGCTTCAATTCGGCACGCGCCGCCAGAGCCTTCAGATAGCTCGCATGCGTGGCCGCGGGATTCTTATCGATCGATGCTAGAAGACTGGCCAGCAACGGATCGGCGATCTTCTCGCGCAACTCGTCATATGTGACGCCTGTGGCCCCGTCCTGAAGGTACTTCGACAGAGTCCGGGGTAGTTCGTAGAACACGATCGAGAACGTCGCCGTATCGGATAGCGCCGCCACGTCGGGGATGCCGGCTTCCAACAGGCGGCACCCCGCATTGCGCAGCGAGGTCAGCGCGTCCTCGCAAAGCCGGGAGGTTTCCCCGTCCAGATGCTCCCAGAAGAAGTCGCGCGGCACGCCGATGGACAATCCCCGCAATTCCGCTCGCGATGTTGACGGCGGTTCTCCTTTGATCACCGCATCGAACAGTCGAATGTCGCCCACCGTGCGTGCGATCGGCCCCGGCGTGCTGCGGGTTGAGGAAACCGATACGGTGCCGCCGTGCGGATAGCTGCCTGTCGTGGGCCGATAGCCGACAATCCCGCATAACGCCGCCGGATTGCGCGCGGAGCCGCCGGTATCGGTGCCAAGCCCGGCCGGCACGAGGCGTGCCGATACCGCCGCCGCAACGCCGCCGCTGCTGCCGCCCGGAAGAAACCCCTGGCGATATGGATTGTTGATCGCGCCGTAGATGCGGTTGTGTCCGGCTTCTCCTCCACCGAGCTCGTCCAAATTTGTCTTTCCGGCGACGAGAGCACCTGCAGCCAGAATATCGCGCATGACGGGTGCCGAAGCGCGTGGATGATAGGACCGCAAGGCTGCCGTGCCGCCGGTCGTCCTCCAGCCGAGAACGTCGATATTGTCCTTGATCGCAATTGGTACCCCATGAAGCGGCCTGGCAAGCCGCTTCTGCGACGACACCGCGTCGGCCCGGCGGGCCGCCTCGAGCAGGCGCTCTGCGTCGAATGTGATGTAGGCGTTCAGGCACGCCAACGATTCCGTCGCCGCGATCGTGCTCAACGCGAACTCCTTCGCGCCGATGCGCCCGGTCCGAAGCTCGTATGCGATGGAGGAAAGCGTGGCACCATTCATGTCGAACTCACGCCTAGTGCGGGTGATCCCCGCCGCCGACAGCGTTGATATCCGCCAGGCTGATATCTGCGCGGCCAGAATGGTGGAAGCCATAAGGACCTGCCGCCTGTGCAGTCTCTCGTCTTCAGATGATCGGCTCATTGCGACCTCGCTGATGATGGATTCGTCGGAGAACAACTTGTGAACGCCCATGGCCCAAGTAACTTGCTCGTGCTTGGCTCTTGACGCCATCTGCACTTTGAGACGATTATCTTCCTGGTCGTATATATATACCGAGCGTGTTGCGGCGTAAAGCAACCAAGGGGGCAGATCTATGAAATCGTTCTCGTGGACTCGACAATGCGGCAGCATCAGTTTTTTGGGATTCAGCCGCGCAATATTCTCCACTGCTCCAAACTGCAAAGCGATAACGAGCCATCCTATGACTCAGCCGAAACCCCACCAACGATGAGCCAGCCCCCCCCTCTTAACTCCAAAGCCTCTTCGTCCAATTTGGCCTGACGAGGTACAGGGGAGTCTATGAACCGTCACGGCGAACTCTTTAAGACAATTCAAGACTTGGTCATGTGCCATTCGCCGAGCGGCATGGAGGCGGAAGTTGATGCGCTGATCATTGATAGGCTTGGCGGATCGGGGCACGTTGCTCGATGCGATGAGGCTGGCAATATTGTCGTCACAATTCCTGGCGTGAACGCCGAAATCCTCGCGATTACGGCTCACAAAGATGAGATTGGGGCAGTTGTAACCGAGATTCGGGACGACGGCCGTTTAAGCGTGGGAAAGCTCGGCGGGTCTTATCCCTGGGTGTACGGTGAGGGGGTGGTCGACATCTTGGGTGAGCACGCCTGTCTCAGCGGCGTTCTTAGCTTTGGATCGCGCCACGTTTCTCATGCGTCACCTCAATATGTTCACAAGGAGACGGCCCCACTGCGGTGGAAAGACACTTGGATTGAAACCAAGCAATCGAAGGAAC
>DASWOE010000260.1:0-2815 GCA_036398875.1 Rhizomicrobium sp. | reverse complement strand
GATGCACACCGCCTGGCCGCCATAGATGCTGTCGATGCAGTAGCCCATGCCGACGCAGGGGCGGATCTCGTGCTCGCGCTTCTGCGCGATCTTGCGCGCGATGTGCGGATCGGCGAGATGCGCCCGCGTCATCCCGACCATGTCGAGCTTGCCGCTGGCGATTGCGTGGCGGGCGGTCGCGACGTCCTGGATGCGGGCGGCATGGAACACGGGCAGGCCGGTGGCCGCGCGCACCTCGCCGGCGAAATCCAGATGCGGCGCGGACGGCGCCCCCATGCCGGGGATGACGCGCGAGAGGCCCTCGTCGCTGCCGATATGGCCGCGGATGACGTTGAGAAAATCGACCGCGCCGTCCTGGGCCAGGGCTTGCGCGATGGCGAAGCCTTCGGCCTTGGACAGGCCGCGCGGCAGCTGCTCGTCGCACACCATCCGGAGACCGACGAGGAAATGCACGCCGACGCGGGCGCGGATCGCGGCCAGCACCTCGCGCGAGAAGCGCATGCGGTTTTCCAGGCTGCCGCCATAAGCGTCGTCGCGCCGGTTGGTCGCCGGCGACCAGAACGCGTCGATCAGATGGCCGTAGCAATCGATCTCGATGCCGTCGAGGCCGGCGGCCCGCGCGCGCTCGGCGCCGTCGGCATAGGCCGCGACGATGCGGGCGATGTCCCAATCTTCCATGGCCTTGGGAAACGAGCGGTGGGCCGGCTCGCGCACGCCGGACGGCGCCACCACCGGCAGCCAGTCCGCCGTGGCCCATCCCGTGCGCCGGCCCAGATGGGTGATCTGGATCATCACCGCGGCGCCCTGCGCATGGACGTCGTCGGCGATGGCGCGCAGCCAGGGCACGACCTCGTCCTTGTAGAGCAGGATGTTGCCGAAGGCCTGCGGACTGTCCGGCGCGACCACCGAGGAGCCGCCGATCATCGTCAGCGCGATGCCGCCGGCCGCCTTTTCGCGGTGATAGAGCCGGTAACGGTCCTTGGGCATGCCCTCTTCGGTGAAGGCCGGTTCGTGCGCCGTCGACAGGATGCGGTTGCGCAGCGTCAGATGCTTGAGCTGGAACGGCTGCAGCAGCGGATCGCCGCCGGTCGTGGCGCCGCGCGCTTCGGGCGCCATGTCAGTAGACCACGACGCTGCGGATCGATTCGCCGCGCGCCATCAGGTCGAACCCCTCATTGATGCGTTCGAGCGGCAGGACATGGGTGATGAGTTCGTCGATCGCGATCTTCTTTTCCATGTACCAGTCCACCAGCCGGGGAACATCGGTGCGGCCGCGCGCGCCGCCGAACGCGGTGCCCTGCCAGACGCGGCCGGTCACGAGCTGGAACGGGCGGGTGGAAATCTCCTCGCCCGCGCCCGCCACCCCGACGATGGTCGAGACGCCCCAGCCCTTGTGGCAGCATTCCAGGGCCTGGCGCATCAAACTGGTGCTGCCGACGCATTCGAAACTGTAGTCGGCGCCGCCGCGGGTCAATTCGACGAGATGGCCGACGAGGTCGCCCGCGACCTCTTTCGGGTTGACGAAATGCGTCATGCCGAATTTGCGGGCCAAGGCCTCGCGGCCGGGGTTCAGGTCTATGCCGACGATCATGCGGGCGCCGGCCAGCCGCGCGCCCTGGATCACGTTGAGGCCGATGCCGCCCAGGCCGAAGACGACGACGGAGGCGCCGGGCTCGACCTTGGCCGTGAACAGCACCGCGCCGATGCCGGTGGTGACGCCGCAGCCGATGTAGCAGACCTTGTCGAACGGCGCGTCGGCCCGCACCTTGGCCAGCGCGATGTCCGGCAGCACGGTGTAGTTCGCGAAGGTCGAGCAGCCCATATAATGAAGTATCGGACGGCCGCGATAGGAGAAGCGGCTGGTGCCGTCGGGCATCAGGCCGCGGCCCTGGGTGGCGCGGATCTTCTGACACAGATTGGTCTTGCCGCTGGTGCAATAGTCGCATTCGCGGCATTCGGGCGTGTAGAGCGGGATGACATGGTCGCCCGGCTTCAGGCTGGCGACGCCCGGCCCGACCTCCGCCACGACGCCGGCACCTTCGTGCCCGAGGATCGCGGGGAACAGGCCCTCCGGGTCGGCGCCACCGAGCGTGAACTTGTCGGTGTGGCAGATGCCCGTCGCCTTCAACTCGACCAGGACCTCGCCGGCGCGCGGGCCATCAAGCTGGACGGTCTCGATATCGAGCGGCGCTCCCGCCCGGAACGCCACCGCCGCACGCACATCCATCTGCAACCCCGAAAGTCCCGACGGGCCGTTCACCCATGCGCCGGCCGCCTATTGCGCGTAGGTGAGCCTGATGCCGACCGTGCGCGGCGTCTCGATCGCGAAATACTGGCCACGCGTGCCATAGGCGCTGGCCGGCACGCCGCCCGTGATGCCTTGCGCGTTGAAGACGTTGTCGGCGAACAGGCTCGCCGTCCATTTCACGTCGCCGACCAGCGTGACCGCGACATTCCAGGTCGTGAACGGCGAGATGCGGAAGAAGCCCCTGCCCTTCTGGCTGTTCGGACCGAAGGTCGATAGCGTGCCCGAGCGATAGGACCCATTGAGGTGCCAATCCAGATTCCAGCCGTCGAAGTCAAGCGGCTGGAGGTAGTTCAGCGCCAATGTCGCCGTGTTCTTGGGCGCGTTGGGCAGCGGATTGCCCTTGGCCACGTCATATTGGACCTTCGGTGTCCCGTGCGGCCCGGCGAAAGCGGGCAGGTCGAAGGTCTGGAAAGCCTGGGTGACGTTCGCCTGGGTATAGGTGTAGCCGGCATTGTAGCTCAGGCCGTCGAACAACGCGCCGGCGAGTTCGAATTCCAAGGCTTCCGA
>DASWOE010000259.1:0-3915 GCA_036398875.1 Rhizomicrobium sp. | reverse complement strand
CGGGCGGCCGGGATCGACCGGCGGCCGCTGGCGCAGGCGCTGCAGGACCAGTTCGTGGTCGATGGGCTGTTGCTGTTCTTCGCCGTGGCGGTGCTGAGCGCGATCGCGCATGGGTTCTTCTTCTTCCGCCGGGCGCAAGCGGCGCTGGACGCGCCGCCGCAGGCCGCCACGGGCTATCTCGCATCGGTGCCGGTCAAGACCCGCGGCAAGACGATCGTGCTGGACCTCGGCGCGGTGGACTGGATCGAGACGCAGGGCAATTACCTGGCGCTGCATGCGGCGGGCACGGCGCAGCTGATCCGCGAGACCTCGATCGCTTTCGAGGCCAGGATCGATCCGGCGCGGTTCGCGCGCATCCACCGCCAGACCATCGTCGCGCTGGACCGCATCGCGCAGATCGCCCCGCTGCCGAGCGGCGATGCGACGCTCACGCTGAAAGACGGCACGGCGCTGCGCATGAGCCGGGGCTATCGCGACGGCGTGCGCGCCAAGTTCGAAAGGCGGACGCCCGCTGTTTGAGCTCACGCCTTCGCGGCGAGCTTTTCCCGCAGCGCCTTGTTCTCCGCTTCGAGCGCGGCCAGCCGCGTCAGCGTCGGCTGAAGCATGGCGGCGATCTCGGCCTGCGTGAAGCGCGGCGTGATGTGCTGCGGGCAGTTCCAGTCGAAGGCGTCCAGATGCAGCACGAAAGCGCGCTCCGGATGGGCCTTGTAGGCCGGATCGGCAAGCCGCGCCGCCAGCGCCGGATCGGCGGCGAGGTCGCGCGCCTCGACATGGGCGTAGATCTTCATCCGCCGGCGGTTGGGGTAGTCCATCAGGATCAGGGCCACGCGGGCGTTCGCCGACGCATTGCCGAGGCTGATATATTGCCGGTTGCCGCGGTAGTCGGCGAAGGCCAGCGTCCTGTCGTCGAGCACCTGCAGGACGCCCTTGGGGCCGCCGCGGTGCTGGACGTAAGGCCAGCCGGTCTCCGACACCGTCGCCATGTAGAAGCTGTCGCGCGCGGCAATGAAGGCGGTTTCCGCCGCGCCCAGCCGGTCGAACCGGCGGTCGCCCTTGAAGTCTTCGAAATAGTGCGCGCTGCCCTGGGCTTCTTCCGCCGCCTTGACGCTCGGCGTGCGGGCGATGTCGAGGAATCCGTAGGCCATGGCGTTCGTTCCCGATGGGCGCGGGCAGGCTAAAGCCTTTCCGGCCGGGCAAATAGTCGAAAAAGCCGGGAAGCAGCCTTGCGGGAAACGGAAAGACCGGCGGCGCCGCGAAGGCCGCGCCGTCCCCGATCTTGCGGCGTCTATCGCCGAAACGAAAAGGCCGCTGCGTCGCCGCAGCGGCCCTTGCTTGTGTCAGGCGATGCGCCGGATCAGTGCTTCGCCGCGTCGGCCGCTTCGTAGCAGACCAGGGCCTTGGTCTCGAGGAACTCCTCGATGGCGAACTCGCCGCCCCATTCGCGGCCATTGCCCGACTGCTTGTAGCCGCCGAACGGCACGGTGACGTCCACCGGCGCGCCGTTCAGATGCACGTTGCCGGTGCGCAATTCCGCCGCGACCTTGCGGGCATGGTCGAGGCTGCCCGACTGCACATAGCCGGACAGGCCGTAGAGCGAATCGTTGGCCATCTCGATCGCCTGCTCTTCCGAATCGTAGGGGATCATGGCGAGGACGGGTCCGAAGATCTCTTCCCGCGCGATGGTCATGTGGTTGTCGACGCCGGAGAACAGGGTCGGCCGCACGTAATAGCCGCGGTTGACGCCCTCGGGACGGCCGAGGCCGCCGGTCACCAGCGTGGCGCCTTCCTCGATGCCCTTCTGGATCAGGCCCTGGATCTTGTTGTACTGCACCTCGCTCACCACCGGGCCGATGCTGCCCGGCGAGCCGTCGCCGATCTTGACGTTCTCCATCGCGGTCTTGACCAGGCCGGCGATCTCGTCCTGCTTCTTGCGCGGCACGAACATGCGCGTCGGCGCGTTGCAGGACTGGCCGGAATTGATCATCAGCCCGCCCATCTGCGCCTGCACCGCCTTGCCGAGATCGGCGTCGTCCAGAACGATATTGGCCGACTTGCCGCCCAGTTCCAGCGCCACGCGCTTGACCGTCTCGGCGGCCGCCTTGGAGACCGCGATGCCGGCGCGGGTCGAGCCGGTGAAGGACATCATGTCGATGTCGGGATGATGCGACAGCGCCTCGCCGACGCCGGGCCCATCGCCGTTGACGAGGTTGAACACGCCGGCGGGCACCCCCGCCTCATGCATCACCTTGGCGAACAGGATGCCGTCCAGCGGCGCGATTTCCGACGGCTTCAGCACCATGGTGCAGCCCGCCGCGATGGCGGGGGCGACCTTGGCGGCGATCTGGTTGATCGGCCAGTTCCACGGCGTGATCAGGCCGCACACGCCGACCGGTTCGTAGCGGATGCGGTTCTTGCCGCGCGGCACTTCGAACTCGAAATCGGTCAGCGCCTGGAGCACGGTGCCGATATGGCCGAGCGCGGCCGGAGCCTGCGCCGCCTTGGCGAGCCACAGCGGCGCGCCCATCTCGGCATGGATCGCCTCGGCGACCTCGCCGATATGCTTCTGATAGCTCGCCATGATCGCCTGCAGCAGCTCGATGCGCTGCTTCTTGGTGGTCTGCGAGAACGACTTGAAGGCGCGCTTGGCGGCGGCGACCGCCTTATCGACATCGGCCTTCGAGCCCATGCTGATGCGCGCGAAGGCCTCTTCCGTCGCGGGATTTTCGACCTCGAGCGTCTTGGGCGTGACCGGGTCCACCCATTTGCCGTCGATGTAGAATTGAAGATGATCCTGCATGCCCGTAACTCCCTGGTGGTGGCGAAGATGGCGCGAGGCCGCTTGCGGGCGTCGCGCAATGACGGCCTATAAAATCACATCCGCCAGGCCGCGGCAAAGCCACTGTGAGGGAAAGAAAACCCAACATCGCAAGGGTTTGCGCCGCAACCCGTACGCCGCGCAAGGGGATTTCGCCATGCGGACGGCCCCTGCGCGTATCTGCCTACGCAGTGCGCCGTGCGGAGATTTTACGCACAGATGCGCGCGCGGCGGCAGCCTAGGGTTGCGACCGAGACACCCGGAAAGCCCCACCATGCAGTATGTTTGCGACGCGCCGGGAGCCAAGACCTGGTTCCGGATCGAGACCGAAGGCGAGGCGATGCTGGAAGCCGCGGCGATGCGCCATTCGCTCGACCATCGCTTCCGCCACGAGCGAGAGACCGCGATCGGGAGCTACCGGCCGCCGCGCCTGCTCAGCCCTATCGAGCGCGACATCGGCCTGGCGGCGCATATCGGGCGCACCATGCCGATCTTCCTCACCCTGCGCGACCGCGACGGAACCGCGCTGGCCACCGCCGTGCTGCCGCAACGCGGCGACACGGCGCGCGAGCCCCGCGTGGTGGGGCCCGGCTACGACGACGCGTTCTCGTCGCAGCAAGACGCGATCGCGGCGCTGGCGACGCATTTCGGCATGACGCTGCGGCGCGAAAGCTACAACCGCCCCGAAACGGGCGGGCGCTGAGGCGTTCGCGAAGATTTCCGGTTGCCCGCCGCGCTAGCATGGCGCGGGGCAAAGGAGTCGCACCGCCATGCAGTTCGTCTGCGACGCGCCGGGCCGCAAGGCCTGGTTCCGGATCGAGACCGAGGCCGAAGCCATGGCCGAGAGCGAGGCGATGCGCCATGCGGTGGAGAAATACTTCCGGCGCGAGCGCGATGCCGCGATCCGCAGCTATCGCCCCGCACCCAGCGCCGGTTCCATCGAGCGCGACATCGGCCTTGCCGCGCATATCCAGCGCAGCATGCCGGTCTTCGTCACCTTGCGCGAGCATGACGGCACGCCGCTGGCCACTGCGATGCTGCCGCCCGGCGCCAAGGCGGATGCGGCCTTCCGCACCATCGTGGTGGGCCCCGCCAACGGC
>DASWOE010000258.1:0-8145 GCA_036398875.1 Rhizomicrobium sp. | reverse complement strand
AGAGCGCCGCGGCCATGTCCACTGCGCAGGCTTGCATAGGACCGCTTGCCCCGAAATTGGGCATGTTAAGGTTTTATTAACCTCGTTGTTCCAAAGTTCCCATGTCTTCCCTTGAAGACACCCCACCATTACCCAACGCCTTGGGGCCGGGCTCATCACCCGGCCTCTTTTTCTTTGGGGGCGCCGGCGGACCGCCTCCATCGCGTCGCGTTTTTGGCTTTTCATTGCGGGACAAAAGGGTTAGACACCCCCTCCGCATCGTGTTCCTCGGTAGCTCAGCGGTAGAGCAACCGGCTGTTAACCGGTTGGTCGCTGGTTCGAATCCGGCCCGGGGAGCCATCTTTTCCTGCCTGTTTCCGCCGAATCGAAGGCGCGCCGTCATGGCGCCGGGCTTTCGATTTTGGGCGCAACGGCCGCGAACCGTGTTCAACGTCGGGCGCCTGCCAGCGCCACGGCCAGTGCCGCCCGCAGGACACCGGAATCGAACGGCTTCTGCACGACCGTTTTTTCCGCCCAGCGCGGCTCCAGTCCGCTGCGGCCATAGCCGGTGGCGAAGACGAAGCCGATGCCGGCCGCCTCAAGCCTTTCCGCGACTGGGTAAATCCGCTCGCCGCCGACATTGACGTCGAGCACCGCGAGATCCGGCAGAGCCTCGTCCAGGGCCGACAGGGCGGCGCGCAAGCTGGCCGCGATGCGCACACCGCCGGCGCCGAGTTCGAGCAGCATGTCCTCGATCAGAAGGGAGATGATCGCCTCGTCCTCGACGACGAGCATCTGCAGCCCCTCAAGCGGACGGTCGGGTCCGGCAAACTCGGTCATGGGGCAGGCGTACTATCCCGCAAGCGGAATTTCCATGGTGCAATGAACGCCATCGCCATGGAACGCGATCTGGGACTGGCCGCCCAGTTCCTGCGCGATGCTGCGATTGAGAAGCCGCACCCCGAAACCTTGCTTGCCCGCCGCGCCGACCGCCGGCCCGCCGCGCTCGCGCCAGTCGATGTGAAGCCTGCCGTGCGCCGCGCGCCATTCGAGCGAAACTTCGCCGCCCGGCACCGAAAGCGCGCCATGGCGCGTCGCATTGTCCGCCAGTTCGTGCAGCACCATGCCGATCGCAAGGGCGGCGCGCGGCGCGAGCCGGACCGAGGGGCCCTGGACGCGGACGACACCGCCCGGCGCCTTGCGCAAGGCCGCAAACGTATCGTCCGCGATCACCTTGAGGTCCGCCCATTCCCAGACGTGACGGGCGAGTTCGTCGTGCACCCGGCTGAGCGCGCGCAGCCGGTCTTCGAACCTGCGCCCCGCGGCATCGGCGTCGCCGCGCATCGTCTGGGCGGCGAGCGCTTGAATTGTCGCCAGCGTGTTCTTGACGCGATGGTTGATCTCGTCGATCAGCCCCCGCTGCTGCGTATCGGCGGTCTTCTGCGGCGTGAGGTCGATCAGCATGTTGACCGCGCCGATCAGGGCGCCGCCGCCGTCGAAGATCGGCGTCGGATGGGGCATGAAGGGCACCCGCGTTCCGTCGGGACGTTCGGCGACGGCTTCCGGCCCGATCGCGGCGCGGCGTCCCTTGATCGCCACCGCCATGGGGCAGGTGTCGTGCGGCACGGGTGCGCCGTCGGGCGCGAATATCTTCCATGAGCCGCACCAGCGCTGTTCGCCCAGCGGCGGCGCGAAGCCCCACAGCGCCTCGGCCGCCTTGTTGAAGTAGAGAAGCTTTCCGTCCGCGTCGGTGGTGTAGATCGCGGCCGGAAGCGCTTCCAGGACGCTGCGGGCGACGCGCCGGTCCTCGCGCGCCCGCTGGCGCATGCGTTTGAGTTCGGTGATGTCCTGAAAACAGCTCACGGCCCCGATGCGACGGCCCTGCTCGTCCACGACCGGATCGCAGTTGACGAGAATCGCGGCCCGCTCGCCGTTGCGATATTCGAGCAGAAGCTCGCAATCGCGCACGGCTTGACCGGTGGCGAGAGCCCGACCCGTCGGCGCATCGCCGAAGCCGACCCGCGCCCCGGAAATATCGAGAACCGCGACCGCGCCGCCATAGACATCCGGGCTTTCGCCAAGCGTCGGCGCCCGGTCCCACAACGCCGCGGCCTGCCGGTTGAACTGGACCAGACGGCCGTCGCAATCGCAGGTGAAGATCCCGATCGGCAGGTTCTCGACCAGCAGGTTGGGGGATCGGACAAGGCGCTCCAGCGCCAGCGACGCCAATGCGGCGCCCGTCCCCCCGTTCGCTTCGGCCGGAATCGACATCTAACCCCTTGATTCGCGCAAAACCCTGCCCCAAGTGGGGACGTAACGCCGGTGGCCGGCGAAGGTTCCGCGGCATGATCGCGGCAGGACCGCGGATGACCGCCTGGCGCCAACCGGCATGTTTCGCCGCGGCCTCTCTCGCCTTGAAGCCCCCTGCCCACCCTATTAGGTTCG
This sequence comes from Rhizomicrobium sp., assembly GCA_036398875.1. GTDB lineage: Bacteria > Pseudomonadota > Alphaproteobacteria > Micropepsales > Micropepsaceae > Rhizomicrobium. The sequence goes on along the minus strand of DASWOE010000258.1, from coordinate 5,721 downwards.
TGATGCCCCCGTCATTCGCGCTCAGATGGACATAAAAAAAGACGTCGTCGCAGCCATCGGCCGCACTCCCCTGATCCGCCTGAACCGCGTCAGCGATCTCACCGGATGCGAGATTCTGGGCAAGGCCGAGTTCATGAATCCCGGCCAGTCGGTCAAGGATCGCGCCGCGCTGTTCATCGTCGAGGACGCGGTCCGGCGCGGGACGCTGAAGCCGGGCGGCACCATCGTCGAGGGCACCGCCGGCAATACCGGCATTGGGCTGGCCGTGGTGGGCAACGCGCTCGGCTTTCGCACGGTGATCGTCATTCCCGAGACACAAAGCCAGGAGAAGAAGGACGCGCTGCGCCTTCTGGGCGCCGCGCTGATCGAAGTGCCGGCGGTGCCTTACAAGAACCCCAACAACTACGTGAAGGTCTCGGGCCGCATCGCCGAGCAGCTGGCGAGAACCGAGCCGAACGGCGCGATCTGGGCGAACCAGTTCGACAACGTCGCCAACCGCCGGGCGCATATCGAAGGAACCGGGCCGGAGATCTGGGAGCAGACCAATGGGCGCGTCGATGGCTTCACCTGCGCGGTGGGCACCGGCGGCACGCTGGCCGGCTGCGCCATCGCGCTCAAGGCGAAGAACCCGAAAATCCGGATCGCCGCGGCCGATCCGCTGGGCGCGGCGGTGTATTCCTGGATCAAGACCGGCGCGCTGACCGCGCATGGCTCCTCGATCACCGAGGGCATCGGGCAGAACCGCGTCACCGCCAATCTGGAAGGCGCCCCGATCGACGACGCCTATGAGATTTCCGACGAGGAGGCATTGCCGATCATCTTCGACCTTCTGGAGCATGAGGGGCTCTGCATGGGCGGCTCCACCGGCATCAACATCGCGGGTGCGGTGCGGATGGCGCGGGATCTTGGCAAGGGCCATACCATCGTGACGATCCTGGCCGATTACGGCACGCGCTATCAGAGCAAGCTGTTCAATCCCGAATTCCTGCGCGCGAAGAACCTGCCCGTGCCGCGCTGGCTGGCCGAGCCGGGCGCGCCCATCGCCGTGCCGTTCGAGACATGAAGCCCGATTCACCCCTGGTCTCGACCGAATGGCTCGCGGGGCGGATCAACGCGCCGGACGTGCGCGTCATCGACGCCTCCTGGTATCTGCCGCAGGCGGGCCGCGATCCGCGCGCCGAATATGCCGCGGCGCATATTCCGCGCGCGCTGTTCTTCGACATGGAGGATTTGTCGGACGAGAAAAGCCCGCTGCCGCACATGCTGGCGCCGGCGCCGAAATTCGCCGGCCGCATGCGCAAGCTGGGGCTGGGCGACGGCAATCTGATCGTCGCCTATGACAGCGCCGGCGTCTATTCGAGCCCGCGCGCCTGGTGGATGCTGCGCGCGATGGGGCATGAGGATGTCGTGGTGCTCGACGGCGGGCTTCCCAAATGGCGCCGCGAGGGCCGCCCGCTCGAGGACCTGAGCGCCAAGCCCTTCGCGCGTCACTTCACGGCGCGGCCCAACAACGCCCTGGTGCGCGACTTCCGCCAGATGCTCGCCAATCTGGAGAGCCAGGCTGCGCAGGTGATCGACGCGCGCGGCATCCCCCGCTTCAAGGCGATCGAGCCGGAGCCGCGCGCCGGCGTGCGCGGCGGCCACATCCCCGGCAGCCTGAACGTTCCGTATACGGAGCTGACCCATCCCGACGGCACGCTGAAATCGCCCGATGCGCTGCGCGAGGTTTTCGCCGCCCATCGCGTCGATCTGCAGCGCCCGAGCGTCACGACCTGCGGTTCGGGCGTCACCGCCGCGATCGTGATGCTGGCCATGGCGGTGGCGGGGGCGAGCGACGTGGCGCTCTATGACGGCTCCTGGGCGGAGTGGGGCATCAGCGACGCCCCGGTGGAGACGGGATGAGCGCCACAGGGGATACCGCGCGGCGCATCCCGATGGTCGTTACCTTCCTGGAGATGGCCGCCAAACCGAGCGCATTGCCGCCGCCCAGTCCCCGCGGCAAGGTCGCCATGCTGCGCGCCAACCATCCGCCGCTGCATTTCTACCGCTATCTCTACGACACGATCGGAGAGCCCTATTTTTGGGTGGAACGCCTTAAGCTGAGCGATGCCGCCCTGGCCGCCACCGTGCAGCATCCCGAGGTCGAGCTCTATGTGCTTTATGTCGATGGCAATCCGGCCGGGATGGCGGAACTCGACATGCGCGATCCGGTCACCGGCCAACTCGCCTATTTCGGATTGATGCCCGAGGCGGTGGGCAAGCGATTGGGATATTTCTTCCTCTATCACGCCGTGTCGAACGCCTGGGCCCGGCCGATCTCCAAGCTGCTGGTGAACACCTGCACGCTGTACCATCCGCGCGCCCTGCCGCTCTACCAGCGGCTCGGCTTCGTCCCCTACTCCCGCGAAGACCGCTACATCGAATTGCCATAGGGCCAAAGCTTGGGCAGTCTCCTGCCGCTCAACTGGGGGAAACGCCGCGCATGGCGATCATAGATACCGCACCCGACGCGACGCCGGAAAAAACGCTGTTCGGCCATCCGCTCGGCCTGACCTGGCTGTTCACGACCGAGATGTGGGAGCGGTTTTCCTATTACGGGATGCGCGTGCTGCTGCCGATCTACCTGACCGGCTACCTGCTGCTGCCCGGACATGCCGAGCACGTCATCGGCTACCACACGATGAAGCATTTCCTGGAAGGCATCCGCGGGCCGCTGGGCGTGCAGCCGCTCGAATCGATGATCTATTCTCTGTACACGGGCTTTGTCTATTTCACGCCCCTGATCGGCGGCTATCTCGCGGACCGGTTCTTCGGCCGCCGCTATACCGTGGTCATCGGCGGCGTCCTGATGGCCATCGGCCATTTCATGATGGCGTTCGAGAACTACTTCTTCTTCGCGCTGCTGTTCCTGATCCTGGGCAATGGCGGCTTCAAGCCGAACATCTCCAGCCAGGTCGGCGGCCTCTACAAGCCAGGCGATCACCGCATCGACCGGGCCTATTCGATCTTCTATGTCGGCATCAACCTGGGCGCGTTCCTGGGACAGGAGTTCGCGGGCAATATCGGCGAAGGCCTTGCCTGGCGCTACGGCTTCGGCTCGGCGGGCGTGGCGATGCTGATCGGCACGATCACCTATCTGTTTGCCATGCGCGAGTTGCCGAACGACAGGCCGAAGCGCCGGACGGTCACGCCGACCGCTCCGCGCGTGCCTCTCAGCGCCAAGGATTGGTGGTCGGTGGTCCTGCTCTGCCTGTTCTTCATTCCCTGCACGCTGTTCTGGGCGACCTATGAGCAGTCCGGCAACACGGTCGAACTGTGGACGCGCGATCTGGTCGACAGATCGGTAGGCGGCCTCTTCACCCTGAGCGTCACCACGCTGCAATCCGTCAATCCCGTGATGATCTTCACCTTCACGGCGGGCATCGTCGCGCTGTGGTCGTGGCAGGAGCGGCGCGGCAGCGAGCCCTCCATCATCAACAAGATGACGATCGGCTGCGCCCTCCTCACCCTGTCCTATCTGCTGCTGGCCGGGGTGCAGTATCTGGCGGGTCCGACGGGCAAGGTGAACTGGAGCTGGTCCATCGTCTATTTCGCCGTCCTGACGGTCGGCGAGTTGTACTTTTCGCCGGTCGGGCTTTCGCTTTACGCCAAGGCGGCGCCCAAGCAATTGGGCTCGCTGATGATGGCCGTCTTCCTGGCGACGAGCTTTCCCGGCAATTTGCTGGCGGGCTATCTCGGCAGCTATTGGGACGGCATGGACAAGACGCAGTTCTTCCTGATGATCGCGGCGATCATCGGCGCTGCGACGCCGGTCATATGGCTGTTCAACATTCCGATCCGGCGCATCGTCGGCACGGAGCCGGACGCCGGCCTCGTCGTCCCGGCCGCGCCCTATCCAGCGCCGCCGGCATAGGCTTAGAAGGAGCATCCTCGCCGTGGCGGACGACAAGGACGGCAGAGAAACCCTCCTGACCAGCGCGGGGCGCGAGAGCGCGGCGCATTTCGGCGTCGTCAACACGCCGGTCTATCGCGCCTCCACCATCCTCTATCGCGACGTCGCGGCGCTGGACGCGCATGCCATGCCGTTCACCTATGGCCGCCACGGCAATCCGACGACGCGCAGCCTGGAAGACGCGATCGGCCGGCTGGAGGGTGCCGCGCATGTCGTTCTCGTGCCTTCGGGACTGAACGCGGTGACGACCGCGCTGATGGCGGTGCTGGGGGCCGGCGATCACCTGCTGGTGTCGGACAGCTGCTACGGCCCGACGCGCAGTTTCTGCAACAAGACGCTGGTCCGCTTCGGCATCGAGACGACCTATTACGATCCGCTGATCGGTACCGGCATCGCCGCGCTTTTCAGGCCCAATACCCGCGCGGTGTTCTGCGAAAGCCCGGGCTCGCAGACCTTCGAGGTCCAGGACGTGCCGGCGATCGCGCGGGCGGCGCGGGCGCACGGCGCCGCCGTGCTGCTCGACAACACCTGGGCGACGCCGCTGCACTTCCAGGCCCTCGGCCATGGCGTCGATCTGTCGATCCAGGCGGTGACGAAATATATCGGCGGCCATGCCGATGTCATGATGGGATACGTCGCGGCAAATGAGAGCTATGCCGCGCGGCTGGCCGATTACTACGTCACGGCGGGCCTCTATGTCGGCGGCGACGACTGCTTCCTGGCGTTGCGCGGCCTGCGCACCCTGGCGATCCGCCTGAAACGGCATCAGGAAACCGCGCTGCAACTCGCCCACTGGTTGCAGTCCCGCGCGGAGGTGTCACGCGTCCTCTACCCTACGCTGGAGAGCGATCCCGGCCACGCGTTGTGGAAGCGCGATTTCACCGGCGCCTGCGGCCTCTTCGGAGTCGTGCTGAAGCCCGTGCCCAAGAAGGCGGTCGACGCGATGATCGACGGACTGGCGCATTTCGGCCTGGGTTTTTCCTGGGGCGGCTACGAAAGCTTGTGCGTGCCCTCCGACATCCGCCGGACCGCCGCGCCGTTCGCGGCCGAGGGGCCTGTCATCCGCATCCATGCAGGATTGGAAGATCCGGAAGACCTCATCGCCGATTTGACTGCCGGCCTCGAACGGCTAAAAGCCGCCCTATGACCGACACGCTCAGCCCCACACAATTCGTCTCGCAGGTGAAATTCACCGCCGAGGGCCTTGTGCCCGTGATCGCGCAGCGCGCCCAGACGGGCGAAGTGCTGATGTTCGCATGGATGACGAAGGAGACGCTGGAGCGCACGCTCCAGACCGGCGAAGTCACCTATTTTTCGCGCTCGCGCGGCAAGGTTTGGCGCAAGGGCGAGGAGTCGGGCCACATCCAGCGGCTGGTGGAAGCGTGGATCGACTGCGACGGCGACGTCCTGCTGATGAAGGTCGACCAGATCGGACCCGCCTGCCACACCGGCGCGCCGAGCTGCTTCTTCCGGCAGGCTAGGATCGAGCCGGCGTTTTGAAATCGCCCTTGCTCGGCTGCGCCTTGCGCCGCATCGACGCCTCGTGGCGCCGGTCGGCCGGCGGTGCGGCGTCGGCGGGATAGACGTACACGAACAGCGCCGTCGAGAGGCCCAGCGCTGCCCCGGTGATCGCCGCCATCACCCAATCCGATTCGCTCAGATAGACGGCAAGGACCGCGCCCAACGTCGCGCAGACCGCAAATACCGTGCTTTTGCGCATGTGCCGGCCTCCTTCGAAGCCTCAGCCCTCAAATATGCCCTTCAGGTGC
>DASWOE010000257.1:0-8382 GCA_036398875.1 Rhizomicrobium sp. | reverse complement strand
GCCGGCCGGCAGCGGCGTGGGCGAAACGGCGCGCGCGATCCCGCGCGGAATCAGCGGCGCCCGCCGGGGCGCCACGGTCCAGACGGCCATGCGCGCGACCGGCTTCACGGCAAGCGGATGCCGCGTCGCGGCGGCGAGCGGGTGCGCCGGCGCAAAAAGGACCGCGCCGGCCATGGCGGCGATCAGCAGCGCGGCGGTGCCCGCAAGGCCTTTCAATTCGAACACGCGACGATCCTCAAATGACGGACGGCGCCGACGGCATCCTGCCGCAAGGCGCGGCCAAATTGCCAGCGGCTCAGGCCCCGATCTCCACGGTCGGCGCCTTGGGGGCGTGGGCGCGCGCCAGTTCGCCCTTGAGATGGCGGCTGGCCCTGTAGAAGCACCACGCCGCAAGCAGCCAGGTCACCGCCGTCGATAGCATCGCCCAGCGGATCGAATCGGCGCCGAAGGTCGGCCGCAGCAGGTCGCTTTCCAGTCCGACCAGCCAGGGCCCGGTGCCGAAGCCGATGATGTTGAGGGTGAAGAGCAGGATGGCGGCGGCCTGGGCCCGCATGCGCAACGGCACCAGGCTCTGCACCATGGCGTAGGACGGCGCCAGATAGGCGGCGCCGTTCATCGTCGGGATCACCGCGCAGAGCACGGCCAGGGTGAAATTGTTCGACAGGAAATAGAGCGGGAAGAGCGGCAGGGCCAGGCCGATGAAGACCAGGATCACATACATGTTCCAGCGCACGTCGCGCTTGCCCAGCCAGTCGGCCAGCACGCCGGACATGTAGGTGCCGATGCCGCCGACGACGCCGAACAGCCCGCCGATCAGGAGCCCGCGCGCCTCCGGCGTGAGATGGAAGGTGCGGGAGAAGAAGAGCGGCACGAAGGAGGTGCCGGCATAGCCGCCGAACGACGCCATGGCGGTGCCCATCGCGATGTAGAGGAACGATTTCTGCGACCATAGATAGGCGATGGTCTCGCCCAGATGGGGCACGCGACCGTCATCGGCGATGCGCTCGACGCCGCCGCGCCTGGGCTCGGGCACCGTGAAGATGAAGAGGAAGGCGAGGATCAGCCCCGGCACGCCGGCGGCCAGGAACGCGTCGCGCCAGCCGTAATGCTGCTCCACCCAGCCGCCGCCGAAGAAGGCGAGCAGCAGGCCGATGTTCAGTCCCGCGGCGTAGAAGGACAGCGCACCGGCGCGTTCATGCGGCTCGTAGAGATCGGAGATGATGGAATTGACCGAGGGCGAGGTCCCGGCCTCGCCGATGCCGGTGCCGATGCGCGCCGCGACCAGCTGGCGGAAGCTCAGCGCATAGGCGCTGACCGCCGTCATCGCCGCGAACAGCATCATCGACAGCGCGATGACGTTGCGCCGGTTGACCCGGTCGGCGAGCCAGGCGAGCGGGACGCCGAGCGTGGCATAGAGGATCGCGAACACGGTGCCGGAAAGAAAGCCGAGATCGGCGTCGGACAGGTGGAACTCGGTTTTGATCGCGGGCAGAAGCTGGTTGAGGATGTTGCGGTCCATGTAATTGACGACATAGACCAGCGTCAGCATCACGAGGATGTAGCGGCGCGACACCGCGCCGGCGCGCGTGGGCGCGGCGGTTCCTTCCGTAGACAAGCGCGCCTCCCCGCGTGGTGTTTTGGCGACGGTAGCAGAAACCAATCCGCTGTCATCCCGGCGAAGCGGAGCGAGAGCTGGGACCCATCGCGACGCTGCACCATAGGTCCCGGCTCGGCGCGCTGCCGACGCAGCGCTTGGCCGCGATGACATGCCGTTCAGGTGCCCTGCCCGCGGCGTTCGCCCTTGCGGCCCTTGACGGCGAGATCGACGGTGAGCAGGCGGCGCTGGCCGCCGACGCGCATCTGCTCCGAGCCGAGCAGGTACATCATCGCCTGGTAGTCGCCGAGCGAGTCCTCCAGCGCATTGGTGAAGCCCTGCGCGTCCTGCGCCTTGTTCATCTGGATCTTGGCGAAGCGCAGCGCATCGGGCGAATTCTCGGCGACGCGATGGGCGTAGTCGTAGGTTTCCTTCTCCAAGCGCTCCGGCGCCACGACGCGATTGACGAAGCCGTAATCGGCCGCGTCCCGGGCACAGATGAAGCGGCTTTCGAAGCACAGTTCCTTGGCGCGGCGGATGCCGATGTCCCAGGGGATCGACATGTATTCGACGAAACCGGCGAGGAATTCGGACGTCGAGGCGGCAAAGACGACGTCGCAGCAGGCCGCCGTCATCCAGCCGGCATAGATGCAGAAGCCCTCGACCATGGCGATGGTCGGCTTGGGGAAATTGCGCCAGCGCAGATGGACGTCGAGATTGTATTTCTTGAACTCGTCATAGGCCTCGATCGTGCCGGGCTCGGCGCCGAGCGCCTTGCGGTATTCGAGCGCCTCGGGCGTGCCGAGGTCGTGGCCGGAGGAGAAATTCCCGCCGGCGCCGCGCAGCACGACGACGCGGATGTTCTTGTCGTTGCCCGCCAGGGTGAAGGCGGCGTCGATCTCGTCCAGCATGCGGTAGGACAGCGCGTTCTTGTAGCGCGGCCGGTTCATCGTGATCGTCGCCACGCCGCCGTCGGCGGCATAGAGAATGTCGTGGAAGGGCATGGTGCGTTTTCCCTGGGATCAGCGTCCAATTTAGCCCTCCCGTTCACGGGAGGGCTATCGGCGGGCAAACCTGCCGCTCTTCGCCCAGCCGCGCGGGGGCAGGCGGCCGGCCTGGGCGCGGACGCCGCGCCAGTCCTTCAGTTCGGACGCGGTGAATTCGCGGTTGTTCTCGTCCTTCAGGCTATCCTTCCCGGTGAAGGTCGTCGCGTCCAGCAGGCCGCCATCCTTGTAGCGCTGCAGATAGACGCCCTGCCCGCGCGCCATCTCGGGCACTTCGTCGAGGCCGAAGATCAGCAGTTTGCGGTTGTCGCCGATCACCGCGACGGAGTCGCCGGAAAGGAAGGCGCAGACCTTGGCCTCGGTGCCGCTCTTCACGTTCATCACGCGCTTGCCGTTCCTGGTCAGCGCCAGCGCGTCGTCCTCATTGGTGACGAAGCCATGGCCGCTCTCGGCCGCGAGCAGCAGCTTGCGGCCGGCAAGATGCACGAACATCGCGACGATGTCCGCGTCGGGCGGCAGATCGACAAAGGCGCGGATCGCCTCGCCATTGCCGCGCCCGCCCGGCAGTTTCGAGCAATCCAGGGTGAAGAAGCGGCCATCGGTCGAAAACAGCATCAGCCTGTCGGTGGTCTGGGCGTGGATCCAGAACTTGCCGCGGTCGCCCTCGCGGTATTTGACGCTGTCGTTCTCCTCCATATGGCCCTTGAGGGCGCGCAGCCAGCCCTTCTGCGAATAGACGATGGTGATCGGCTCCTTCTCGACCGCGGTGGCCATGGCCACGGCTTCTTCCGCCAAGGCCTCGATCTTGTCGACATGCTTGGCTTCGACGATCTGGGTGCGGCGCTTGCCGAGCGCCGTCCTGGCGCCGAACTTCGCGTCGATCGCCTTGACCTCCTCGATCAGCTTCTCGTCCTTCAGCTTGTCCGACGACAGGAGCTTCTTGAGGTCCTTCTGCTCCCCGGTCAGCGCGTCGTGCTCGGCGCGGATTTCCATCTCCTCCAGCCGGCGCAGGCTGCGCAGCCGCATGTTGAGGATCGCCTCGGCCTGGTTGTCGGTGAGCTTGAAGGTCTTCATCAGGACGGGCTTGGGCTCGTCCTCGTTGCGGATGATCGCGATGACCTTGTCGAGGTTCAGATAGACGGCGAGATAACCTTCGAGGATCTCCAGCCGCGCCGCGATCTTCTCCAGCCGGTGGGTCGAGCGGCGCACCAGCACGTCGCGGCGATGATCGACGAAGGCCTGGAGGACCTCTTTCAGGCCCATCACCCTGGGCACGGTGCCCCGGTCGAGCACGTTCATGTTGAGGGGAAAGCGGGTTTCCAGGTCGGTCTGGCGGAACAATTGCTCCATCAGGATCTCGGCATCGACGCTGCGGCTCTTGGGCGCGATGACGATGCGGATGTCTTCCGCCGACTCGTCATGGATATCGTCCAGCAGCGGCAGCTTCTTCTGTTCGAGCAGTTCGGCCACGCGCTCGATCAGCTTGGATTTCTGGACCTGGTAGGGGATTTCGGTGACGACGATCTGGTAGACGCCGCGCGCGCCCTCTTCTTTTTTCCACCGGGCGCGGACGCGGAAGGAGCCGCGGCCGGTCTTGTAGGCTTCGGCGATGGTCCCGGGGCTATCGACCAGGATGCCCCCGGTGGGGAAATCGGGACCGCGCACGATGTCGCTCAGCGTGCGCTCGCGGGTGTTCGGATTGTCGATGAGCTTCTTCAGCGCCTCGCACAGCTCGCCGACATTGTGCGGCGGGATCGAGGTCGCCATGCCGACCGCGATGCCGGACGAGCCGTTGGCGAGCAGGTTCGGGAAGGCGCCCGGGAGGACGACGGGCTCCTCGTCCTGGCCGTCATAGTTCGGGCGGAAATCGACCGCGTTCTCGTCCAGGCCGTCGAGCAGCATGGCGGCGACGTCGGTCATGCGCGCTTCGGTGTAGCGGTAGGCGGCGGGATTGTCGCCGTCGATATTGCCGAAATTGCCCTGGCCATCGACCAGCGGGTAGCGCGTGGCGAAGTCCTGGGCGAGGCGCACCAGGGCGTCGTAGATCGCCTGGTCGCCATGGGGATGGAACGAGCCCATCACGTCGCCGACGATCTTGGCGGATTTCTTGAACGCCGACGTCGAGTCCAGGCGCAGCAGGCGCATGCCATAGAGGATGCGGCGGTGCACGGGTTTCAGCCCGTCGCGGGCGTCGGGCAGCGCGCGCTGGGTGATGGTGGACAGCGCATAGGCGAGATAGCGCTCGGCGAGCGCTTTGCCCAGGGGTTCGGGTCGGATGTCGTCTTTGATGTCGGCCATGGTGATCTCAATTCAATCTCAAGCGTCATGGCCGCCTTTTGGCGGCCATCCACGATCTCCCCGCAGCTTGGGTGATCATGGGTCGCCGGGACAAGCCCGGCGATGACGGGACAGGTTGGTCCGCATCTAACGCGATTCGCCGATCGCCAGGGCGTCCAGCCGCAGCCGCGCCGGCGGCATCTCGCGGCCATGCGGTTGAAGCACGCGCTCCAGGAGGAAATGGCCCGTGAGCTTCAACCCTGCCGCGACATCGGCGGCGTCGGGCGCGGCGTTTTGCGAGCCCAGCAGGAATCCGGGAAGCGCGAGAAGGCGGTCCCGGTACGGCGCGCCGGCCTCGCCCGAGACCGCACGGCCGGTGCGCGGCGAAACGTAAAGGAGGTTCTCCAACGCGCCGGTCGCGGCGCACCGCGTCAGATCGAGTCCGAAACCGAGTTCTTCCAGGAGGCCCGCTTCCCAGCGCACATAGAGCGCGCCCCAATGCGCGAAGTCCGCCGCCTGGATCGCGTCGAGCAGGACGTTGGCCGCCTCGAACACCGGCGCGTGCATCTCGCGCTCGGGCAACGCCGCCGACGCCATAGCGGTGAAGGCGTTGAGGCCGGCCAGCGCTTCGCGGCTTTCGAGCAGATCGCCGGCGCGGGCCTTCACCGGCTCGACGGTGAAACTGCCCAGATGCTCGTTCAGCCGCGCGCGCCAGTGAAGATGGACGCCGTTGCCGGGCTGGAGCACGGGCTTGGCGCGGCGCGAGGCGCCGCCGCGCACCAGGCCGAGATGGCGGCCGTGATCGCGGGTGAGCGCTTCGAGGATCGCGCCGGTCTCGCCATGGGGGCGGACGGCAAGCACGATGGCGGCGTCGGTGAATTCCATTTCAACCGCCGCGCACCACTGTCATCCCCGGCCGAGTGCCGCATAGCGGCACGAGGGGAACGGGATCCAGGCATTTGCGAGCCGCAGTTCGTCGATGCCTGGGTCCCCTTCCCTCACATCGCGCGCCAAGCGCGCGATGTTCGCCGGGGATGACAGCGGAGCGCATCATTCCTCCGGGAACTCCAGGCCCATGTCCTTGTAGTGCTCGCGCTTCTCGGCCCAGTCCTCGGTGACCTTCACGAACAGGAACAGGTGGATGCGGCGCTCGAAGATCTCCTCCATCTCCTTGCGCGCCATCTCGCCGATCAGCTTGATCGTGGCGCCGCCCTTGCCCAGCACGATCGCCTTCTGGCCGTCGCGCTGGACCGTGATCACCTGGTCGATCTTCGCCGAGCCGTCCCTGCGCTCTTCCCATTTTTCCGTCTCGACCATGGAGGCGTAGGGCAGCTCGTCGTGCAGGCGCAGATAGATTTTCTCCCGCGTGATTTCCGCCGCGAGAAGGCGCGAGGGAATGTCCGCGGCCTGGTCCTCGGGATAGAGGAAGGGGCCTTCCGGCATGCGGCGCGCGACCCAGGCGAAAAGATCGGCGACGCCGTCGCCCTTGAGCGCCGAGATCAGGAATATCTCCTCGAACACGCCTTCGGCGGACAGCGCGCCCACCAAGGGCAGCAGGTCGGTGCGCTTCATGCCGTCGATCTTGTTGAGCGCCAGCGCGGCTTTGCGATTGCCGTCCTTCAGCGTCTTGACGATCGCATGGGTATCGTCGGCGGCGCGGCCCTTGGGGTTGGCGGTCAGCTCGGCGGCATCGACCAGCAGCACCACCGCGTCGGCGTCCCCTGCCCCCGCCCAGGCGGCCGCGACCATGGCGCGGTCGAGCCGGCGCTTCGGCTTGAAGATGCCCGGCGTATCGACGAACACGATCTGGGTGTCGTTCTTCACCGCGACGCCGCGCACCGCCATGCGCGTCGTCTGGACCTTGGGGCTGACGATGGCGACCTTGGAGCCGACCAGCGCGTTGACCAGCGTGGACTTGCCCGCATTCGGCGCGCCGATGACGGCGCAGAAACCGCAATGGGTCATGTTTCGAGCACCTTTGCCAGCATCTTCTTCGCCGCATCCTGTTCCGCCTCGCGCTTGGAGCGGCCTTCGCCGGCGAGCGGCTCGTGGCCGATGACGCGCACCTCGACGACGAAATGCGGCGCGTGATCAGGGCCCTCGCGTCCGACAAGGGCATAGACCGGGGCGCCGGCATTGCCGCGGCGGCCTTGCGCCCATTCCTGCAGCGCGGTCTTGGGATCGCGCATGTCGTGGCCGAGACCCGCGATCTGCTCGGCCCAATAGCATGCGATGAAGCGGCGCGCGACCTCGAGCCCACCGTCCTGGTAGAGCGCGGCGATCACCGCCTCGCAGGCGCCGGCGAGGATCGCGTTCTTGCGCCGCCCGCCGCTGGAGGATTCCGAGCGCGCGAGGATGAGAGGATCGCCGAGCCCCGCGGCAATGGCCGCCCGGGCGCAGGCCTCCTCGCGCACCAGCGCGTTGAGCTTCAGGGCCAGGGCGCCTTCGCTGTCGCCGGGATAGCGCTTGTGCAGGTCTTCGGCGATGACGAGGCCGAGCACGCGGTCGCCCAGGAATTCGAGACGCTCGTTGGAGAAGACCGCGTCGGCGCTGGAATGGGTGAGCGCGCGCCGGAGGAGTTCGCCGTCGGCGAAGCGGTGGCCCAGACGCTCTTCGAGGTCAGTCGATGAGGGTGAACATGCGGCTGAAGCGGATGGCTCCGGGCCAGGTCCAAGGTTCGTACCAGATGGCGCTGTCATCGATGGAGAAGAAACGCAGTTCCGCGCGGCCTTCAATGTTTGCGAACGGAACGTAGCCCACATCGCCGCGGCTGTCGTCGGAATTGTCGCGGTTGTCGCCCATCATGAAATAGTGGCCGGGCGGCACGACATATTCGGCCGTATTGTCGTAGGGGCCGTGCGGATCGCAATCGACGGTCAGATAGGACGCGCCGCCGGGAAGCGTCTCGCGATATTGCGGCGCCGAGACGGTGACATCGACCGGCGGGCACTCGACCATCGCATCGCCTTCGCGCAGGCGCGGCACGACCTTGCCGTTGATGTGGAGCCGGTCGTCGATCATCTGGACGCGGTCGCCGGGCAGCCCGACGATGCGCTTGATGTAGTCTTCCATGTAGTGCGCGGAGTTCTTGTTCGGCATCTTGAAGACGACGACGTCGCCGCGGTGCGGCGTTCCGGCCAGGACGCGGCCCGAGAAGGGCGGAAAGCTGAAAGGGAAGGAGTGGCGGCTGAAGCCATAGGCGAATTTCTCGACGAAGAGATAGTCGCCGATCAGCAGCGTCGCCTCCATCGAGCCCGACGGAATGTTGAAGGGCTGGAACAGGAAGGTGCGGATCACCACGGCGATCAGGCCGGCATAGATCACCGTCTTGGCGAGTTCCCCCCAGGATTCGCCGTCTTGCCGCTTGGCCGCCATCTTGGTGTCCGTCATGTCAGTTTTGTCCGCTTTGCGGGGCGACAAAAGGGGGAGCCGGCCCATCCTGTCAAGGCGTTAGGGGTTAATCTTTGGCCGCCAGCGGCACCGCCGAAATGATGACGATGGCCTGGG
>DASWOE010000256.1:0-4414 GCA_036398875.1 Rhizomicrobium sp. | reverse complement strand
TCGCCTGCACGCTGGTGCCCAATGCGGGCGAGCCGCACCCGCTGGCCGCGGTGCTCAAGCTCGTGCTCGCGGCGTTCGTCATGGCCGCCATCGGCCTCCTTCTCTACTGGTTCGCCAACCGCCGCCGCGCCCCGGCGCCCGGAGCGGCGGCGTGAACGATCCGAACGTCGAATCCTTCGGCTACCGGCAGGAGCTGAAGCGCTCGCTGTCGCTGTTCGACCTGCTGGTCTACGGCCTGGTCTTCATCGTGCCCGGCGCGCCGGTGGCGGTGTTCTGCATCGTCTACAATGCCAGCCACGGCATGGTGCCGCTGGTCTATGCCATCGGCCTGGTCGCGATGGTGTTCACCGCGCTCTCCTACATGACGATGAGCCGCGCCATCCCGGTGGCCGGCTCGGTCTATGCCTATGCCGGCCACGCGCTGGGCCCCGCCGCCGGGTTCTTCGCCGGCTGGGCGATCCTGCTCGACTATCTGCTGCTGCCGACGCTGAACTATGTCGCCTCGGCCATCGCGATGCATGCCGCGCTGCCGATATTGCCGCCGGCGGCGGTGGTGGTGGCGCTGCTCGCCTTCGCCACGGTGGTGAACTATTTCGGCATCGAGACGACGGCGCGCGCCAATGTCTGGCTTCTGGTCGGCCAACTCGTGGTGCTCGCGATCTTCACCGTGGTCGCGGTGGTCGCGCTGCGCCATGGCGTCGCCGGGGCGCATCTGTCGCTGCTGCCGCTGTTCAACCCGCGCGAGGCGTCGTTCGGCCTTCTGTTCGGGGCGCTGTCGCTGGCGGTGTTGAGCTTCCTGGGCTTCGACGCGATCTCGACGCTGTCGGAGGAATCGCGCGGCGGCAGCCGTGCCGTGGCGCGCGCCACCATGGCGTCGCTCTGCGTCTGTGCCGTGCTGTTCGTGGCGCAGACCTGGCTCGCCTCGCTCTTCGTGCTCGGCCGCACGGGCTTCGCGCCGGGCGATCCGACCAACGCCGCCTTCTACGACATCGCCAATGCGGTCGGCGGCTACGGCCTGAAATTCCTGCTGACCGTGCCCGTCAGCCTGCTGGCCGGCGTCGCCGGCGCGCTGACCGCCCAGGCCGCCACGGCCCGGCTCCTCTACAGCATGGCGCGCGACGGCCAGCTGCCCCGGGCGCTCGCCTATGTGAGCCCGGGCCGCGCCGTGCCGGATCGCGCGATCTTCGCCGTCGCCGCGGTGACGCTGGCGCTCGGCGTCTTCCTGGTCGACAAGCTGGAGCTGCTGACCTCGATGGTCAGCTTCGGCGCCCTGGTCGGCTTCTTCCTGCTGCACGTCTCGGTGATGGTGTATTTCCTGGTCCGCAAGCGCAGCCGCGACTGGCTGCGCCATCTTGTGGTGCCCGTCATCGGCCTCGTCATCGTCGCGACGGTGCTCGTCAATGCCGAGGCCAACGCCAAGATCGCCGGCCTCGCCTGGATGGCCGCGGGCGTGGTCCTGTTCGCGGTCCTGCGCGTGCTCGGGCGATCGACGGCACTGCCCGTGGATCCCTGACAATTGTGTGCCGGCAAAACTCCGTGCTCAATGCGCAAGCTGTGTGAGGTGCCCGTGTCCGATATCGCCGAACCGCCGACGATCAAGCGCCGCCATGTCGCCGCCGCGGTGATCGGCAATGCGCTCGAATTCTACGACTTCACCACCTTCGCCTTCTTCGCCGCCGCCATCGGCCAGGCTTTTTTCCCGTCCGGCCCCGGCGGCTTCACCCAGACCGAATTCGGCAGCCTGATGGCGGCGCTCGGAACCTTCTGGGCCGGTTTCCTGCTGCGCCCGGTGGGCGGCGTCGTCATCGGCCTCTATGCCGACCGGGTCGGCCGCCGCCCGGCGATGCTGCTCAGCTTCACGCTGATGGGGCTGGCCATCCTGGCGCTCGCGCTGATCCCGTCCTATTCGCGGATCGGCATCGCCGCGCCGATCCTGGCGGTCGTCGCCCGGCTGGTGCAGGGCTTCGCGCTCGGCGGCGAAGTGGGGCCGACCACCGCCTATCTGGTGGAGACCGCGCCGCTGAACCGGCGCGGCCTCTATGCCTCATGGCAGAGCGCGAGCCAGAGCATCGCCAGCATGACCGGCGGCGGCGTCGGCGTGGTGCTGGCGACGACGCTCAGCCTCTCCAATCTGGACGCCTATGGCTGGCGCATCGCCTTCCTGCTCGGCGCGCTGACGCTGCCCTTCGGCCTCTATATCCGCGCCTCGCTGCCCGAGACGCTGCATCAGGCCGATCATCTGCCCCATTACGATCTGGAGCGGGCCGGCCTGTTCGGCGTGGTGCGCGATCATGCCCGCGCCATCGCGACGGGGCTCGCTATCCTGGCCGGCGGAACGGTCGCGACCTATGTGCTGAACTACATGACGACCTTCGCGCGCGTCACCCTGCATATGGGCGCCTCGCCCTCCTTCGCCGCGACGCTCGTCAACGGGCTGTTCGGCGTCGTCGCCTCGCTGGCGGGCGGATGGCTGAGCGATCTCTATGGCCGCCGCTCGCTGATGCTGTGGTCGCGCGGGATCTTCCTCCTCGCGGTCTATCCGCTGTTCCTGCTGATCGTCGATTTCCGCTCGACCGCCGCGCTTTTGTTCGGCACCGCGATCTTGTCGATCGTGCTGAACATCAGCTCCGGCGCCTTCTATGTCGCGTTCGGCGAGGCGCTGCCGCGACGGGTGCGCGGGACGATCTTCTCGACCGTCTATGCGCTTTCGATCACCGTGTTCGGCGGCTCGACCCAGCCTCTCATCGCCTGGCTGATCCACGCGACCGACAACCCGCTGGCGCCGGCCTGGTACCTGCTCGGCATGACCGCGGTCAGCCTGGCGGCGATGTTCGCGATGCGCGAGAGCGCGCCGGCGCGCCTCGCCAAGGCGGCGGCATGAGCGAGCACGACGCCAAGCCCCATGCGCTCTCCGCCACGCTCGGCCTGGAGAAGGTCGTCGATCACGGCGAGAGCGGGCGCGCCGTCATCCATTACCGCGCCGCGATGGAGATGTGCCATTCGGGCGGCATCGTGCAGGGCGGTTTCGTCACCGGCTGGATCGACGCGGCGATGGCCCATGTCGTGATGGCGCGGACGAACTACGAATTCTCGCCGCTGTCGCTTGAGATCAAGGTGAGCTTCCTGCAATCGGCGGCGCCCGGCCTCATCGTCGCCGAGGCCTGGATCGAACGCCTGGGCCGCAAGACGGCCTTCCTCGAAGGCCTGATCCGCAACGCGGCGGGCGAGGTTCTCGCCAAGGGCAGCTCGACGGTCAGGCTGGTGGCGATGAAGCGGCCCGGTTCGTAGCGTTGCGCTATTTCGGCTCTCCCGGTTCCGGCGCAGGATCGGGTTTGGGGGCTTGCGGCGTCGGCGGCGGTGCGACCGGTTGGACGTCCTGCGATGGTGCCGGCGCCGGCGGATCGATGTCGGGCTCGAGCAGCTTCTTCAGCTCTGGATCGTCGCCGAACACGGCGAGGTCGTTGTCCATCGTGTTCGGGTCGGCCGGCTTCCAGAAGGCGTGCAGCTGGTCGCGCACCGTCGGATCCAGTTCCAGCGTCCGCTGGATCTGCGCCATCGCATTGTCGTGGGCGGTTGCGATCTTCGCCGCGTCGTTCGGCTGCTGCTTCTTCAGCCAGCCGAATTCCTGCGCATAGGCGCAGGCGAGCCAGACATGAATGGTCGGTCCTTCTTCGGCGTCCTTGTCCTGCATCAGCTTGAGGCCGATGCGCTGCGCCTCGCGGAAGCCGCCGGGCGCGAAGTCGTACAGGGCCGCGACCATCTTGGGCGCGGTGTCTTCGGTCAGCGCCTTGCCCAGGCGCACCGCGTCGCCGTACTGGCCGAGCGCGAGATAGACCTTGACCAGTTGGCGCATGGCGTCCTGGTTGCCCGGATCGCAGGCCAGCACGTTCTCCAGCGCGGCGCGCGCGGCATTGGGGTTCTGCGCCCGCGCCTGGGCGGCGGCCCAGGCCATGACCTCGTCGCGCGAGCTCAGCGACTGCAGCGGCACGCTCAGCAAGGCGGCGTCCACCACCCGCAATTCGGGCGGCGCCGGGGCGAAATTGTTGGCGCTGTCGAGCGCGAGCTTGAGCGGCTGTCCGGCCAGCGCGATGCTGGATTTCGGCAGGCCGGAGGCGAACTGGCCGAACAGGATCGTGATGAAGGTCCGGGTGCCGAAATAGCCGAGCCAGAACCCGCCATTGAAGAAATACAGCAGGATCGAGAACGCCAGAAGCTGGCCGTAATCGCCCCATTGGAAGCCATAGCTGTTGGCGTCGGCGGCGATGTCGCCCAGGAATTTCGGCAGGCTGTAGAGCTGGGTCAGCCCCACGCCCACCAGCGTCTTGGTCAGCCAGTCGGAGATGTCGCCCAGATTGTTGTTGACGGTGCTGGTGGGCACCGCCGCGCCGCCCGCCGTGGTCGGCGGATTGAGCAC
>DASWOE010000255.1:0-3527 GCA_036398875.1 Rhizomicrobium sp. | reverse complement strand
GCGAGGGACGCGCCGTCGATTTCGACGCGCTGGTCGCTTTCTGCCGCGAGGCCGTCGGCGCCCATGCCGGCACGCTGTTCGTCGAAGGCGTCGGCGGCATCATGGTGCCGCTGGACGTCAGGCACACGGTGCTCGATTGGGCGAAAGCGCTGGACGTGCCGCTGATTCTCGTTGCCGGTTCCTATCTGGGAACCTTGAGCCACACCTTGACCGCCCTCGACGTGATCGCGCGCGCCGGTCCGGGGGTCGTCGCCGTGGTTGTGAATGAAAGCGCCGGCGCCACCGTGGCGCTGGAGGAGACGGCGGTGGCCCTGCGCCGGTTCACAGCGGTTCCGATAGTAACCCTGCCGCGCGGCGCCCCGGTCGCATCCTTCGCGGATCTGGCGCAGCTGCTGGCCGCGGCGGCGGATCAGACATAATATTTTCGAAGGTCGCGGTTGCGGGCGCCGCCGGGCTGCTCCATCTATGGTCCGGCTCCCTTTCGGCGATGGCGGTTTGCGCAGGTTCCTTCTTCTTTCCCTCGGCTGGATTTTGGCGGTGTGCGGCGCGGTGCTGTGCGTCACGCCGGTGCCGGTGCCGCTGATCGGCCTGTTGCCGCTGACCGCGGGCCTCGCGCTGCTGATCGAGAATTCGCGCATGATGCGCCGCGCCATCCAGCGCGCGCGGCATCGCGCCCGCTGGTTCTCCTACATGCTCGAGCATTTCGCCCATCGCCTGCCCAAGACGGTGGCGCGCACGCTGCACCGCTCCCATCCGGCATCGATCGCGCGCAAGGAGCGCATCGCGACGCGCGACGACGGCCACGGAGAAGACTGATGGCGATCCCCTTCATCCGCACCTTCGATCCGCATTACGGCGAGGCGGTCCGGGTGTCGCCCCTGCTCACGCGCGTCGTGGCGAACAATCCCGGCCCCTTCGCCTTCACGGGAACGGGCGTCTATATCGCGGGCGACAAGGACGTCGCGGTGATCGATCCGGGCCCCGACCTGGCCGAGCATGTCGAGGCCCTGAAGCGGGCGCTGGACGGCCGCCGCGTCACCCACATCCTCGTCACCCACACCCACAGCGATCATTCGCCCGCGGCCAGGCCGCTGAAGGCATGGTCGGGCGCGCCGACCTATGGGTTCGGGCCGCACGGCTTTGGCCGCGATGACGGACCGAAGGTCGAAGCGGGCGGCGACATGGACTTCGTGCCCGATGTGTTCGTGAAGGACGGCGACGTCATCGCCGGCAACGGCTTCACCTTCGACTGCGTGCACACGCCGGGACATACCTCGAACCACATGTGCTTCGCGCTGCGGGAGGAGAAGGCGCTGTTCACCGGCGATCACGTCATGGGCTGGTCGACCACCGTGGTGACGCCGCCCGACGGCGACATGGCGGACTACATCGCGAGCGTCGAGAAGCTCCAGGGGCGCGACGATGCCATCCTCTATCCCACCCATGGCGCCCCGGTGACGGAGCCGAAGCCCTTCCTCGCCGCCTATCGCGAACATCGCCTCGACCGCGAGGCTCAAGTGCTGGCGTCCATCGTCGCGGGGCGCGACACCGTTCCGGCGATGGTCGCGCACATCTATGCCGACGTGGATGTGCGCCTGCATCCGGCGGCGTCGCGCTCGGTGCTGGCGCATCTGATCAAGCTGGAACGCGAGGGCCGCGTGGCGCGCGCCGGCGAACGCTATCGGCTTTCTTGACACGTAGCGGCCGGTGGCCAGCTTTTCGTCATCGCCACCGCATCGATCCAGGACGGCACGAACCGCTTTTCCGAAATCGTCGGTGCGGCGGAGGGCGGCGAGACGATCACGGTCACCCGCAATGGCGAGCCGGTCCGGCCGGCCGTCCCGGTTGCGGACAATTCGATTCAATGGCAACTCAAACACGCGACAAACTCGTCTCGAATTCGAACAAAACTTGTCTCGATACCGCGCAAAGCTTGAGTCAAAGCGCAACGAAGCGGCAAAGATTCCGTTTGCCCTGTTACCGCCAACCGCCTGAATTAACCGGATTGTCTCGAACTTTACCGAATCGTTTCAGTCCGTCGCAAACGCCGGCGCGCACCATCCTTGCAGCAAGCCCGCGAAAGGGTGGTGGATGACATGATCTTGCGCGCGATTTTCTGGGTCGGCCTGGTCTCTTTCCTGATGCCGCACGAGCCCGATCTGGGCTTCGGCCGGCCGGCCGCCATGGCGCCCGCGGCCTCGATCGCGGACCTGATCCGCACCCCCGACATCCAATCGGCCTGCGCCGGACACCGCGAGGCCTGCGCCGGCGGCCTGACCGTCCTGGACGGCTTCCAGGCTTTCGCCGTGCGCTCCCTCGACCAGGTGCGCGCCGACATCGAAGCCAACCGCCGCCGGCCTTGAGGCCATATCGACAGGCGCGGCGATTTTCGCGATAGAGGGGGATGAGCTTTGATCCCCTGGACCACCGCGTCGTGCCGCTGCGCGGTTTCGACGAACTCGCGGTCGGCGAGGTCTTCGCGCTGCCGTCGCGCACCATCGGCGAGGCGAATTTCGCCGCCTTCCAGACGGTGAGCCTCGACAACCATCCGATCCATTACGACGCCGAATATTGCAGGCGGCTGGGCTATCGCGCGCCGCTCGCGCATGGGCTTCAGGTGTTGAGCTTCACCGCCGCCGGGGCGGGGCTCTTTCCGCATGTGGTCGGCGAGAAGCTGGTCGGCTTCGTCGAGGTGAGCGCCAGGTTCCTGAAGGCGGTGTTCCCCGGCGACACGCTCTATCCGGCGCTGACCATCGCCGAGCTCGTGCGCCAGACGACCACCGGCCTCGTCGCGATGCGCGCGACCGTGCACAACCAGAAGCGCGAGCTGGTGCTGGACGGCGTGCACAAATACCTGATGCGGCTGTAAAGCCGCATTGCTCATCGTGGCGCGCCATCGTCGCGCCCTCTTCCGCCTCAGCCGATCCGTCCATGCGACCGCGTCCAAGTGTTCGGCGGCGCCTTCCGTCTCGATTCGGGTCGAGGCGGACGAGCTCCTGCCCGCATGGATTCGACGCGCTTTGGAAGCGGTTTCAAGAGCGATCGTGGGAACTGCTCATTCGCCCTCCATCGCCCAGGCGCGCATGCGGGCGCGGCGCACGGCGCGCATGCCGTAATGCTCGGCCAGGCGGTCGAGCGCGATGGCCAGCACCACGCGGCCCGAACGGCCGGGCCAGCCATTGGCGCGCTCGGCATCCTCCAGCCCGCGCCAGTGGCAGCACACATCGAACAGAAGATCGGCCAGGCCCGGCCCCACCGCGCGCATCGCGGTGGTGAAGCGCTGCTTGGCGGCGAGCACCAGATCGCCGAAATGCTCGTCGCGCTTCTGGCCGCGCGTGCCCAGCACGATCGGCGCCTCGTAATCGACGCCCAGCCGCGGCATCATCTGCGCCAGGGTGAAGTCGCGCCGCAGCTTCTCGCCGGCATCGAACTGGGTGCCGTCGATCAGCTTGCGGTGGCGCAGCCGCGTCAG
The DNA here is from genome assembly GCA_036398875.1 of Rhizomicrobium sp. Taxonomy (GTDB): domain Bacteria; phylum Pseudomonadota; class Alphaproteobacteria; order Micropepsales; family Micropepsaceae; genus Rhizomicrobium. The sequence continues at coordinate 55 of DASWOE010000255.1, read as the reverse complement.
GGGCGACTCGCCGTCATCGACCGTCACCCGCCGCTCGACCCCCTGCGCATCCTTG
>DASWOE010000254.1:0-3895 GCA_036398875.1 Rhizomicrobium sp. | reverse complement strand
GCGCTGCCCGGCTTCGGCCCCTGGACGGCGCAATATTGGGCGCTGCGGGCGCTTCGCGACAGCGATGCGTTCCCCGCCGCCGATGTCGCCCTGCTGCGCAGTCCGCTGGTGGCGCAGAACGGCCGCCGCCCCGCGCCCAAGGCGCTGCTCGCGCGCGCCGAGTCGTGGCGGCCCTGGCGCGCCTATGCCGCGCAACATCTGTGGACGGCGGACGGCGAACAGGTCTGAGGCAGGTGCCCGGGCGTTTCTGGCGGACGGCGGCTCTGAAGCGCTGCCGCGGGGACCGCTCGCCAACGCCGATGTGAACGCCATGATGCGCCGCGGCTGACGTCGCGCGCGTCCGTCGAGCGCGCGGATCGACGATTGCTGTGCACCTCTTCGGCGCGCGCCGCCGGGCGCGACCAAAGCGTCATGAAAGCTTGTATGATGTCGCCCGAACGCGAATATTCGGAAAAGCATGAGCGACACACCGACCGTATGGACTTCGCTGCGCCGCGCGCTGGCCCCGGCCCGGAGCCAGGATCCGGCGAGCGCCAACCTGGACGCGGGCGGCGTCGATCTGCCGCCCTTGTCGCGCGAGCTGCTGGAACAGCTGCCCGATCCGTTCATGCTGATGGACCGCGACGGTCGGGTCGTGTTCGCCAACCGGGCGATGCGCACGGTGGTCGGCATCGATGCCGAGCGCAAGCACGTCTCGTCGCTTCTGCGCACGCCCATCGTGCTGGAGGCGATCGAGAAGACCGCGGCCAATGGCATGGCGACGACGGTGGAGTTCAGCATACCCGTGCCGGTGGAGCGCTGCTACCAGGCCTATGTCAGCCGGACCGCGTCCCAGCCCGCCGTGGTGAGCCTGCTGCTGCACGATCTCACCGCAACCAAGCGCACCGAGCAGATGCGGGTCGATTTCGTCGCCAATGCCAGCCATGAGCTGCGCACGCCGCTGGCGGCCGTCTCCGGCTTCATCGACACGCTCAAGGGCCATGCCCGCGACGACGCCCAGGCCCGCGACCGCTTCCTCGACATCATGACGGTGGAGGCCGGGCGCATGCGGCGGCTGATCGAGGATCTGCTGTCGCTCACCCGGATCGAGCTGAACGAGCATGTGCGCCCCTCCGGCCGCGTCTCGCTGGAGACCATCGTGCGCGAGGCCTTCGCGGCGCTCAGCCAGCTCGCCCAGATCGACGGCATCTCGCTGGTCCTGACCTGCGCGCCCGGCCTGCCGCCGGTGACGGGCGAGCGCGACGAGCTGATCCAGCTGTTCCAGAACCTGATCCACAACGCGATCAAATACGGCCGGCCGGGCGGCCATGTCTGGGTCACGATCAACCCGGCGCCGGCCACCGGCGTTCGCGGCGTCGCCCCGATGCTGGCGGTCGGCGTGCGCGACGACGGCGAGGGCATCGCGCCGGACGCCATCCCGCGCCTGACCGAGCGCTTCTACCGCGTCGATGTGAAGCGCAGCCGGGAAAAGGGCGGCACGGGCCTGGGATTGGCGATCGTCAAGCACATCGTAAATCGCCACCAGGGCAAGCTGACCGTCGAGAGCCGGCTCGGCGAGGGCAGCACGTTTACCGTCTTGTTGCCCATCGCAACCGCGGCCAGGCCGCCGACCGTCACGGAATTGTTATAAATATGTCGCATATCCATGCGGCACGGCGGCTAATGACCTGATGGCGCGCCGAAGCGCCAACGCGGACACACCCCATGAACGACCACACCGTAAAAGCCTTCACCGAACAGCTCGAAGGACTCTCCGCCTCGATCGCCCAGATGGGCGGCTTGGCCGAAGCCCAGTTCGCCAATGCGGTCGATGCGGTGACGCGGCGCGACACCGGCCTCGCCGAAGGCGCGGTCGGCGGCGACAACCGCATCGACCAGATCCAGATCGACATCGAGGATCGCGCCATGAAGCTCCTGGCGCTGCGCCAGCCCATGGCCGTCGATCTGCGCGAGACGCTGGCGGCGATCAAGATCGCATCCGAGCTGGAGCGCATCGGCGACCTCGCCAAGAACATCGCCAAGCGCGCCATCGTGCTCAACCGCGAGCCGCCGATCCGCCTCACCACCTCGCTGGCGCGGATGGGCAAGCAGGCGCTGGGCCAGCTCAAGCAGGTGCTCGACGCCTATTCCGACCGCAACGCCGAAGCGGCCGAGACGGTGTGGAAGCAGGACGGCGAGATCGACGAGACCTACAACAGCCTGTTCCGCGAACTGCTGACCTACATGATGGAGGATCCGCGCACGATCGGGCTGTGCACGCATCTGCTGTTCATCGCCAAGAACATCGAGCGCTGCGGCGACCATGCCACCAACATCGCCGAGGTCGTCTACCACATGGTCCGCGCCGACCATCTGTCGAGCAACCGGCCCAAGGCCGACACCACCAGCGAGACCTCCGTACCGTTTGAGAGGAACGCATGAGCCTCAAGCCCACCGTGCTTGTCGCCGAAGACGAGGGCGCCCTCATCACGCTGCTGCGCTATAACCTGGAGCGCGAGGGCTATCGCGTCCTGGAGGCGCAGGACGGCGAAGAGGCTCTCCTGGTCGCGTCCGAGGAAAAGCCCGACCTGGTGCTGCTCGACTGGATGCTGCCGCAGCTGTCCGGCATCGAGGTCTGCCGCCGCCTGCGCGGCCGCCAGGAGACCCGCAACGTCCCCATCATCATGCTCACCGCCCGCGGCGAGGAGAGCGACCGCATCCGCGGCCTCGACACCGGCGCCGACGACTACCTGACCAAGCCGTTCTCGATGACCGAGCTGCTCGCCCGCCTGCGCGCCGTGATGCGCCGCATCCGCCCGTCGCTCGCGCCCGACACCGTCTCGATCGGCGATATCGAGATGGACCGCGCCGCCCACCGCGTGCGCCGCGCCGGCAAGGAAGTGCATCTGGGCCCGACCGAATACAAGCTGCTCGACCACCTGATCCAGCACCCCGGCCGCGTCTTCAGCCGCGAGCAGCTGCTGGACGCGGTGTGGGGTTCGGACGTCTATGTCGAGGCGCGCACGGTCGATGTCCATGTCGGCCGGTTGCGCAAGGCGCTGAACATCGAAGGCGTCAAGGACCCGATCCGCACCGTGCGGTCGGCCGGCTATTCGCTCGACGATGCGCTGGTGAATTGAACGGCCGGCGCGATCCCGCGCGGCGCGTCGCTCAGATCACCTTGGCGATGGCGCCCTCGATATCCTTGGGCTTGGTCATCGGGCCGAACCGGCCGACCACCGCGCCGTCGCGGTCGATCAGGAATTTCGTGAAATTCCACTTGATGTTCCTGGTGCCGAACAGGCCCGGCTTCTCGCCTTTCAGGAAATCGTAAAGCGGATGCGCGTGGGCGCCGTTGACGTCGATCTTGGCGAACATCGGAAAGCTGACGCCGTAATTGGCCTGGCAGAACGCGCCGATCTCCTCCGCCCCGCCCGGCTCCTGCTTGCCGAACTGGTTGCAGGGAAAGCCCAGGACCACGAGTCCGTCGCCGCGATGCTCGCGATACAGCGCTTCCAGTCCTTCATATTGCGGCGTGAATCCGCATTTGCTGGCGGTGTTCACGATCAGCATCGCCTTGCCGCGATAGTCGCCGAGCGACACGTCGTTGCCCGCAAGCGTCTTGGCCGTGCAATCGTAGATGCTCGCCATCACCGTCCCCCGCTGTTCGGCAGGAGGAGACGCGATCGGGCCGCCCTTGACAAGGCGTCAGCCCACCATCCGCCCCCGGTCGCGACGCTGCTGCTGCGGTTGATAGGCCTTGCGGGCATGGGCCTCGCAATAGGGCGATCCGGATTTGGGGCTGCGGCCGCAGAAGTGGAATTCGTCGGCGCTCGGATCGCCGATCGGCCAGCGGCACATGCGGTCGTTGATGGTGAGCACGGTCGCGTGGCTGCCGTCGTCCAGCGTCACCGGA
>DASWOE010000253.1:0-2655 GCA_036398875.1 Rhizomicrobium sp. | reverse complement strand
CGCCCACCTTCATCGCCGGCGCCTTCGGCATGAACCTCAACGGCATCCCCTGGGCGAGCGGGCCGCAAGGCTTCTGGTGGGCGGCCGCGCTTTGCGTCGTGGTGGTGGCGCTCTGCTACTGGTGCCTGCGCCGTTTCCGCGTGCTGTAGCGGCTCAGCGCTTGGGCGCGTGCAGATCGGGCAGGAACGCGGCCAGCAGTCCGATCAGCGGCAGGAAGGCGCACACATCGTAGACGTAGCCGATGCTGGTATGGTCGGCCAGCACGCCCAGCGCCGCGGCGCCCAATCCCCCCATGCCGAACGACAGGCCGAAGAACAGCCCACTCACCATGCCGACGCGGCCGGGCAAGAGTTCCTGGCCATAGACCACGATGGCGGGAAACGCGCTCGACAGAACCAGCCCGGCGCCGACGCTGAACACGCCGGTCCAGAACAGGTTCGCGAAGGGCAGCGCCAGCGCGAAGGGGAGCGTGCCGAGGATCGAGAACCAGATGAGATATTTGCGCCCGAAGCGGTCGCCCAAAGGGCCGCCGGTGATCGTGCCCACCGCCACCGCGGCCTGGAAGAGGAACAAATGCAGCTGTGCCACCGGCACGCTGACGCCGAATTTGTGGATCAGGTAGAAGGTGAAATAGCTGCCGATGCTCGCCATGTAGACGAATTTCGAGAAGATCAGCAGCACCAGGATGGCGAGCGCCGCCTTCACCCGCGCGGGCGACAGCGTCTCGGTCCGGTGCAGATGGCCATGGCTTGCCGCGCGCGTGGTGCGGTTCTTCTGATACCACTGGCCCACGCGCCACAGGACGACGATGGCGATGAGCGCCGCGACCGAGAAGAACGCGACGCCGTCGCGCTGCCCGGGTCGTATCGCCAGCGCGGCCAATAACGGTCCCAGCGCGCCGCCGATCGAGCCGCCGACCTGGAACATCGATTGCGCCAGGCCGCGCCGCGGCCCCGCCGCCAGATGCGCCACGCGCGAGCTTTCGGGATGAAAGGTCGAGGAGCCGACCCCGACCAGCGCCGCCGCCGCGAGCAGCAAGGGATAGGTCGGCGCCAGCGCCAGTCCGATCAGGCCGAAGAAGGTGAATACCATCCCGGCGGGCAGGGCATAGGGAACGGCGCGGCGGTCGGTGTACATCCCGACCAGCGGCTGCAGCAGCGATGCGGTCACCTGGAACACGAAGGTCACCAGCCCGATATGGGCGAAGTCGAGGTCGAAGGTCTCTTTCAGGTTCGGATAGATCGCCTGCAGCAGCGACTGCATCATGTCGTTCAGCGCATGGCAGAAGCCGACCGCGAACAGGATCGCGAACACGGTCGAATGCGTCTGCAAAGGCGCGGGCTTGCGGATGGTTTCGGCGGTCTGGCTGGTCATGGGGCGCGGAAAATGACCTCGCGGCGGCGGCCCCGCAACCGGCAATTCGTCATATCGCCTCCCCGCACGGCGACGTGATCGCGGTGCTACTTCTCCCGCGCGTTCGTCTCGTCTTCGACCATTTCGGCGATGGTGTCCTTGCCGTCGGGGCTGTGCAGCCAGGCTTCGGCGGCCTGGAGGGTGTCGAATTGCCGGGGCGCGCGCAGGGGCTTGTTGCGGCCCTCGACCGGGATCAGCACCTCGAACGTGCCGGCAAAGCGCTGGTCCTTGGTCTCGGCCGCAAAGGGTTGCGGCTTCTCGTATTTCTTCTTTTTCATGACCGTCTCGGGGAAGGGGATATTGCGGCCGGGCTTCTATCAGCGTTCGCGCGATATGCCAAACCACAGCGTGTTCCACGGTTCCGGCGCCTGTTCGATCAAATGAAAGCCATAGGCGCGGTAGAACCGCACCGCCCGGTCGTTGCGCGGGCCCACGCCCAGATGCGCCGCCGCCGCGCCGGCCTGCGCCATCGCGCCGAGCCAGGCGTCGAGCAGGCGCTTGCCCAGCCCGATGCCTTGGAACCTGGGCAGCAGGTCGATGTGCAGGTGCGCCGGATAGGGTTCGGCGATCCGCCGCGGCGTGCGCGGCGGACGATGGATGAGGCGTGCCAGCCGCGCATCGGCATCGCCCGGCTCTTCTCCCGGATCGGAGATGCGGGCGCGCAGGCCGGGCCACCAGTCGCGTTCCAGTCTTTTTTCGAACGCATGGGTGTCGGTTGTGCCGATGACATAGCCGCCGACGCCGTCCGCGTCCCCGGCGACGAAACAGCTGTGCGGTTCGAAGATCCCGTACGGGCCGGCGAAGATGTGGCCGAGGAGTTCCGGGTCGCGATACAGCGCGGTCGCATCGGCGCCGGCGTCGCCCGTCTTCAGGCAGATATCGTACAGCGCCGCGAGGTCGGACGCGCGATAGGGGCGGATGGCGGGGCTCACGACGTTACGATGTCACGGTGCCGGGCGGCGGACCATCCGGGCAAAGCCCTCCCATGGCGCTGCGTCGCGCGGCCCGAACGCGTCGCGCCTCGCCCGGCGGGGAGAGGCGCGACGGTTTCATCCGGGTATCGGGCTAGTGGTCGCGGCGATGGCCGCCGCGATCGTGATTGCCGCCGCCGTCGTGATTGCCGCCATCGCGATTGCCGTCATCGTGGCGGTCGCCATCATGCCGGCCGCGGTCGCGCCGCTCGTTGTCATGGTTGTAGCGTTCACGCCCGCCGCCCTCGTACCAGCCGCGATTGTTCCAGCC
>DASWOE010000252.1:0-16267 GCA_036398875.1 Rhizomicrobium sp. | reverse complement strand
CGGGCGGCGCAAGCGGAGCGGCTGCCGGAACGGCCACTTGCTGCGGCGGCACCGCCGGCGGCGGCGCGGCGGGCGGCAGGCCAGCGGCCGTGGCAGGAAGATCGGACGGGGTGACGTTCGGCGGATCTTCGGCCTTCAGCTTGAAATCGACGACGTTGACGTCTTCGCTGGACGCCGGATCGGCAAGCAGCACCACGCGATAGCCGCCGCCGGACGCCGCCACCACGGTGCCGATGGCGAGACCCGGCGGCAGCAGCCCACCGTCGCCGGAGCTGACCACCTGGTCGCCGGGACGCAGCCGCACGTTCTGCGACAGCAGATCGAGCGAAGGCATGGCGGAATTGTCGCCCGCCATGATCGCCTGGACGTTGCCGGGCGCGATGACGACCGGAATGCGGCTGTTGAGGTCGGTCAACAGGATGACCCAGGCGGTGTGGTCGCCGGCAAGGAAGATGCGGCCGATCATGCCGCGCGCGTCGATCACGCCCTGCCCCGGCTGGACGCCCTGGGCCTTGCCGGCGTCGAGGATCATGGTCTTGAGGAACGGCCGGTTGGAACGGCCGATCACCCGCGCCATCACCGAGGAGAGCGACGGATCGGGCACGGCGTGCAGCAGCAGCTGATAGCGCTTGACACGGTTGTCCAGGACCACGGCCACGTTCTGCCATTGGCGCAGCTGCGCGACCTCTTCCTTGAGACGCAGATTTTCCTGGTAGACGTTGAAGACGTCGCCGACCGAGCGGATCCAGCGGTTCAGGCTGCCGAGCGGCGCATCGACGACCTCCAGCGCGGGCGAGGCCCAGTCGGTCAGCCCGGCGCGGGCGCGGTCGAACAGATTGCTCTGCGCCTTGCCGATCAGGATCAGCGCGATGGCAAGCGCGGCCAGAAGCGCGATGGGAAGCTGTGCCCCGCCGCGGCTGCGCGCAATCTTCCACCCGCCGTTCGCCATTTGCCGAACGCGACCCTAGTTAAGAGGCACCAAACGGAAAACCCAAAGCCAAATCGTCATGGCCGCTCTCGTGGCGGCCATGACATCGGAGGGAAATTTACCAAGCCCATCATCTTCAGAATGCCGTCGAAAGAACGTGGCGCATGCCCTTGGTGTTCTCCAGCACCCGACCCGTCCCCAGCGCGACGCAGGAGAGCGGATCGTCGGCGATCGAGACCGGCAGGCCCGTCTCCTCGCGCAGGACCTGGTCGAGATTGGCAAGCAGCGAGCCGCCGCCGGTCAGGACGATGCCCTTGTCCACGATGTCGGCCGCCAGCTCCGGCGGCGTCGCTTCCAGCGCGACCTTGACCGCCTCGACGATGGCGCCGACCGGCTCGGCCAGCGCCTCGGCGATGTGCCGCTGGGTGATGGTGATCTCCTTCGGCACGCCGTTCAGCAGATCCCGGCCCTTGATGTCCATCGTCACGCCGTTGCCGTCGCTGGGCGGCGCCGCCGAGCCGATCTCCTTCTTGATGCGCTCCGAAGACGCCTCGCCGATCAGGAGGTTCTGGTGGCGGCGGATATAGGCGATGATCGCCTCGTCCATCTTGTCGCCGCCGACGCGCACGCTGCGCGAATAGACGATGCCGCCCAGGCTGAGCACGGCCACTTCGGTCGTGCCGCCGCCGATATCGACCACCATCGAGCCGGTCGGCTCGCTGACCGGAAGCCCGGCGCCGATCGCCGCCGCCATCGGCTCCTCGATCAGGTAGACCCGCCGGGCCCCGGCCGACAGCGCCGATTCCTGGATCGCGCGGCGCTCGACCGCGGTCGAGCCCGAGGGCACGCAGACGATGATCATCGGATTGGCGAAGGAGCGGCGGTTATGCACCTTGCGGATGAAGTGCTTGATCATCTCCTCCGCGATCTCGAAATCGGCGATCACGCCGTCGCGCATCGGGCGGATCGCCTCGATATTGCCCGGCGTGCGGCCGAGCATCATCTTGGCGTCGTTGCCGACGGCGCGGACCTGCTTCTTGCCGCCGCGGTTGATGGTGGCGACGACCGATGGTTCGTTGAGGACGATTCCGCGCCCCTTGACGTAAACCAGCGTATTCGCGGTCCCAAGATCGATCGCCATGTCGCTGGACAGGGCGCCGAGAAGACTGCCGAACATACTTAACCTGTCCCATTCCTGTTATGGGCAGGCATCCCTGCAACCTCTGTTCCCGCGAAAAGTGCCCCGGCCTTGGGCAAGGCCGGGGACTTATGTTTCATCGCGCGACGGTCAAGGCCTCAGGCGCCTGCTTTTCGCGTTTCACCAAAAGCTTGTTGAGCGCGTTCACATAAGCATAAGCCGCGGCCACCAGCGTATCGGTGTCGGAGCCTTTGCCCGTGACGGTGCGCCCGTTTTCCTCAAGCCGCACGCTGACCGTGGCCTGCGCATCCGTGCCTTCCGTGACCGCATTGATCTGGAAGAGCTGCAGGGTGGCCGTGTGCGGATAAATCTCATGTATGGCCTTGAAGATGGCGTCAACAGGGCCGTCGCCGGTCGTCTTGACGCGGCGGTCCTCGCCATCGACGCTGAGCGTCAATTCGCAGCCGGGAAGAAGATTGGTCCCGGTCTCGACCCGCAGATTCTCGACCGCGATCAGGTCATGGCCGCGCACGATCTCGTCATCGACCAGCGCGACCAGGTCCTCGTCGAAGACGTGCTTCTTCTTGTCGGCCAGGTCCTTGAAGCGCTTGAAGGCCTCGGCGAAGGCCGGACCGTCGAGCGTGTAGCCCATCGCCTCCAGCTTGTCGCGGAAGGCGTGACGGCCGCTGAGCTTGCCCAGCACCAGCGAGGTTTCCTTCACACCGACGTCCTCGGGACGCATGATCTCGTAGGTCTCGACGTTCTTCAGCATGCCGTCCTGGTGGATGCCCGATTCGTGGCTGAAGGCGTTCTTGCCGACGATCGCCTTGTTGTACTGGACCGGAAAGCCGGTGACGTTGGAGACGAGCTTGGACGCCCGCGACAGCATCGGGGTCTTCACCCGGGTCTCATAGGGCATCAGGTCCTTACGAACCCTGAGCGCCATGACGATTTCTTCCAGCGCCGCATTGCCCGCCCGCTCCCCGATCCCGTTGACGGTGCATTCGATCTGCCGCGCCCCCGCCAGCACGCCGGCCAGCGAATTGGCCACCGCCAGGCCGAGATCATTGTGGCAGTGGGTCGAGAAGATCACCTTGTCCGCGCCCGGCACGCGGTTCTTGAGCATCGTGATGATCTCGAAATACTCCTGCGGCGTCGAGTATCCGACCGTATCGGGCACATTTATGACCGTGGCGCCGGAATGGATCGCCACTTCGACGGTTTTGCACAGAAAGTCGGGCGCGGTGCGCGTCGCATCCTCCGCCGACCATTGCACGTCGTCGGTGAAATTGCGCGCCCTGCTGACCGAAGCACCCACCGCTTCCAGCACCGCGTTCTCGCCCATCTGGAGCTTGTGCTTCATATGGACGGGGCTGGTGGAGATGAAGGTGTGGATGCGCGGCCTTTTTGCGCCTTTCAGCGCTTCGCCGGCGGCGTCGATGTCCTTGAAGCCGGCGCGGGCGAGCCCGCAAACGCTTGCATTCTTGACGATCCTGGTGATTTCCCGGACCGCCTCGAAATCGCCCGCCGACGAGATCGGAAAGCCGGCTTCGATGACATCGACCCCCATCTCGTCGAGGAACTCGGCAATCTGGATCTTTTCTTCGAGGGTCATGGCGGCGCCCGGCGACTGCTCGCCGTCGCGCAGGGTGGTGTCGAAAATCGTGACCTTTTGGGCGTGGGCACTCATGGCAATACGTTCCTTCCGTTCGCCGCATAAGCGGCTCCTGATGCCTCCTTTCGCTGTCATCCCCTAAGCACGCGGCGCGAGACGGTTCGCGCGCCGGCGGCGCCTAGGGGCAGCTAAGAAGAAGCAGAAGCGCTTGCGACGAACCGAGGGAAGGACGGGGCCTGAACTGGGTGCGCGCACGGACGCCGGCGGGAAAACCGCCCTTCGCGTCCTTGTGCACCACCTTTGTCATTGCCGGTTCGCCGTTCCGCCCGCCGTGTTTACGGTTCGATAACTGTGCCCGAATCGTGGTTAAGCGCTGGTAAAAGCTCTACTTTCGCGACTGGACGGGTTCGTTTTACGCGAAAGTGCGTCCCGCGCGCAAGGGTGGGACGCGCCGGATGCGGAGATAGCCTTGATAGAATTGATTGGTATTTCAAAGGCTTATAATAGTGCCGGCGCACCATCGGTGCGGGAGCTGAGCTTTGTCGTGGCGGATGGCGAGTTCCTGGTCCTGATCGGCGAATCCGGCTCGGGCAAGACCACCACCCTCAACATGATCAACCGGCTGATCGAGCCGACGGCCGGCCGCATCCTGGTCGATGGCGAGGACATCCTGGCGCTCGACGCCGTCGGCCTGCGCCGGCGCATGGGCTATGTCTTCCAGGGCGCCGGACTTTTTCCGCATATGACGGTCGCGGAGAATGTCGGGGTGACGCCGAAGCTGCTCGGCTGGCCGGGCGAGACCATCGCGGCACGGATCGATGAATTGCTCGCGCTGGTGCGCCTCGCGCCGGGCGAGTACCGCAAGCGCCTGCCGCGCGAGCTCTCCGGCGGCCAGCAGCAGCGCGTGGCGCTTGCCCGCGCGCTCGCGGCCAAGCCGAAGATCATGCTGATGGACGAGCCGTTCGGCGCCCTCGATCCGCTGATCCGCGACGACCTGGCCGACGACTACCGCCGCATCCACGCCGCGCTCGGCCTGACCACGCTGTTCGTCACCCATGACATGACCGAGGCGATGCTGCTGGGCGACCGCATCGCGGTGATGCGCGACGGCGCGCTGGTGCAGATCGGCACGCCGAACGAATTGCTCGCCGCGCCCGCCGACGATTTCGTCCGCTCGCTGGTGGAAACGCCGAAGAAGCGCGCACGCCGCCTCGCCGAAGCGCTGCAGGCGGCGCCATGAGCGAAATCGGCGAAGCCTGGTCCTACCTGCCCGCCTATCTGAGCGCCCATGTCCTGCTCAGCATGAGCGCGCTGCTGCTCGGCCTTGGTCTTAGCCTGCCGCTGGCGGTCCTGGCAGCGCGCTCGCGCTTCCTGGGCGGGGCGCTGCTCGGCTTCGCGGGCATCGTGCAGACGATCCCGAGCCTGGCGCTCCTGGCGCTGTTCTATCCACTGCTGCTGGCGCTGTCGCATTTCACCAGCGAAACATTCGGCTTCGGCTTTCGCGCGCTCGGCTTCCTGCCGGCGCTGCTCGCGCTGACGCTCTATTCGATGCTGCCGGTGCTCAGGAACACCGTCACCGCGCTCGCCAATATGGACGGCGGCGTGAAGATGGCGGCGCGCGGCGTCGGCATGACGCCGTGGCAGTCGCTGCTCCTGGTCGAGCTGCCGCTGGCGGCGCCGGTGATCATGGCCGGCGTGCGCACCGCCGCGGTGTGGGTGATCGGCACGGCGACGCTGGCGACGCCGGTCGGCCAGACCAGCCTGGGCAACTACATCTTCACCGGGCTGCAGATCGAGAACTGGGTGTTCGTGACCTTCGGCGTGGTCGCGGCCGCGGCGCTGGCGCTGGTGGTCGATCGGCTGCTGGCGCTGGCCGAGAGCGGGCTGGTGCTGCGCGCGCGCCGCCGCGTGGTCGCGGCCGGCATCGGCCTCGTCCTCGTCGTCGGCGCCAGCCTTTATCCGATGTTCGCCGCCACCGGCCACAGGATCGTCATCGGCGCGAAGAATTTCGACGAACAGTACATCCTGGGCGCGGTGATCGCGCACAAGCTCTCCGCCGCCGGCATCGCCTCGACCGAGCGCGACGATCTAGGCTCGACGGTCATCTTCCGCGCGCTCACCGCCGGCGACGTCGATGTCTATGTCGATTATTCCGGCACGATCTGGACCACCGCGATGAAGCGTACCGACATGCCCGGCCGCCAAGCGGTGCTGGACGGCATCGCGGCGTGGACGAAGAAGACCTATGGCGTGCGCGATCTGGGACCGCTCGGCTTCGAGAACGCCTACGCGCTGGCGATGCGGCGCGACAAGGCGCAGGCGCTGCACATCCAGACGCTGGCCGATTTGGCGCAGCATGCGCGCGAGCTGAAAATCGGCGGCGATTTCGAGATCTTCTCGCGACCCGAATGGCGCTCGGTGGTGCGGACCTATGGCCTGAACTTCGCCGCCAAGCGGCAGTACCAGCCGAACCTGATGTTCCGGGCTTTGGTCTCCGGCGATGTCGATGTGATCACCGCCTTCTCCAGCGACGGCCGCATCGCCCAATACGACCTGAAAGTGCTCACCGATCCCAAAGGCGCGCTGCCGCCCTATGACGCGATCCTGCTGATCTCGCCGGCGCATGCGCAGGACCCGGCTTTTGTCGCCGCGCTGAAGCCCCTGATCGGCGCCATCGCACTGAAAGACATGCAGCGCGCCAATCTGATGGTCGATCGCATCGACGACAAACGCTCGCCGACCGAGGCGGCGCGCTGGCTGGAGGGCAAGCTGAAGCGGTGACGGCATGGACGCCGATCAAAACGTCCTGTCATGCCCCGCGAATGCGGGGCACCCAGTCGAGCCTGCTGCAATCGCACGAAGGTTCACCTGGATCCGCCGCATTCGCGGCAGATGACGCCTGAAATACCTACGGCGCCACCTTGCGGCTCGGGCCGAGCACGTTCTCCTCGCGCACCTCCGTGCGCCGCGTCGGGGTGACGCAGACCACGTCGCCGCCGAACGCCTCGCGCCAGACGAAGCCCGCAACGCAGGTGTTGGGTCCATAGGCCCCGCCGGGCGCGCGCCGCGCATCCGCCAGCGTATTCTCATGCGCCGCCATGCTGCGCTCCAGCGGCGGCACGCAGACATGATCGTTCGGCACGGCATCGCGCCACACGAACCCCATCCTGCAGGTGTCCGGACCATAGGCGAGGACGCGATGGCTGGTGCCGGCCTCGTTCTGCGCCTTGGCCGCGGCGCGGTCTGCCGGGCTCACGCAGACGACATCGCCGCCGAACGCCTCGCGCCAGACATAGCCGGGAAGACAGGTGTTGGGGCCATAGGCGCCGCCCGTCGGGCTCTTATGGCCGGGGCCGTCGGCGTTCTGCGCCGCCGCGACGGATCGATCGTCCGGCGTGACGCAGACATGGTCGTTCGGCGCCGCATCGCGCCAGACATAGCCGGACGCGCAGGTGTCCGGCCCATAAGGCAGCGGATCGGCTCCCGCCGTGCCGATGCCGAGCACCGCAAGGGCCGCGGATATCGCGGCGACCGCAAAGATGGATTTCATGACATCCCCCCCAAAGGATTTCGTAAGATTAGGCCCGCGCGGCGGCGGCCGCAATGCGCCTTCGGCGAGACGGAAACGACGCATCCGTGGCGCCACTTTCCGCTTTCGCGGGCGCGGGCAAAGTGGTTCTGTGCCGCCGCGTCCCGCCCGCCGGGGCGTTCGCCCGCGTTCCGCGCTCAACCAGCTTCGAGGCCTGCCGGATATGAAGATCCTGCCGCCCGTCTCGATCGAGGCGCGCCGCCTTGTGCCCAGCAAATGGGACATGCTCGCGGCGATCCTGGTGCTCGGCTTCATGGTGCTGTTCGCCGATGCGAGCCGCACCTTGGTGCAGCCCTTGTCCTCGCTGGCGCGCACGCCGCTGTCGCTGGATCCCTGGCATTTGCCCGAATATGCGCTGCGCACCGCGCTGCGCATGCTGATCGCGCTCGGCGTCTCGCTGGTCTTCACGTTCACCTACGCCACCTGGGCGGCCAAGAGCCCGCGCGCCGGCACGCTGCTTGTGCCCTTGCTCGACATCCTGCAATCGGTGCCGATCCTGGGCTTCATTTCGGTGACGGTGGTGTTCTTCCTGAGCCTGGCGCCGGGCCGCATCTTCGGCGCCGAACTGGCCGCGGTGTTCGCGATCTTCACCAGCCAGGCCTGGAACATGGCGTTCAGCTTCTACCAGTCGCTGCGCACCGTGCCGCCGGAGATGATCGAGGCGGGGCGGATGTTCGGGCTGAACGGCTGGGCCCGCTTCTGGCGCATCGAGGTGCCGTTCGGCCTGCCGCCGCTGATCTGGAACATGATGATGTCGATGTCGGGCGGCTGGTTCTTCGTCGTGGCGGCGGAGGCGATCAGCGTCGGCCACACCACCATCGTGCTGCCGGGCATCGGCTCCTATATCGCCTCCGCCATCGCCCAGCAGAACCTCGCCGCCATCGGCTGGGCGATCTTCGCCATGCTGATCGTCATCCTGATCTACGACCAGCTTCTGTTCCGTCCCCTCGTCGCCTGGGCCGACCGCTTTCGCATCGACAATGACGACAGCGAGGACTACCCCGAAAGCTGGGTGCTGGACGTGCTGCGCCGTTCCGATCTGATGGATTGGGCGGCGGCGCCGTTCCACGCCTTCATGCGCTGGACCTATCACCTGACGCCGCCGGCGCGCGGCCGCGCCGGCGTGCTGCGGGACGCGCTGCCGAGCCAGGCGGGCGACGCGCTCTGGTACATGTTCCTCGGCGCCATCGGCGCCTTCGCGCTGTGGCAGATATGGCAGATGCTCGGGGGCGCGTTGAGCTGGAACGATCTGGGCACCGCGGCGGGCCTGGGCTTCCTGACCATGCTGCGCGTCGTGATCCTGATCGCGCTGGCCAGCGCCATCTGGACGCCGATCGGGGTCTTCATCGGCCTGCGCCCGCATCTGACGCGCATCGTCCAGCCGGTGGCGCAGTTCCTCGCCGCCTTCCCGGCCAACCTCGTCTTTCCCCTCGCGGTGTTCCTGATCGTGCGCTATGCGCTCAATCCCGACATCTGGCTGTCGCCGCTGATGGTGCTGGGGACCCAGTGGTACATCCTGTTCAACGTCATCGCGGGCGCCAGCGCGATCCCGCGCGAACTGCGCGATGCCGGCACCAATCTTCAGGTGCGGGGCTGGCTGTGGTGGCGCAAGGTCGGGCTGCCCGGCGTGTTCCCCTATTACGTCACCGGCGCGATCACCGCGTCGGGCGGATCGTGGAACGCAGCCATCGTCGCCGAGGTCGCGAGCTGGGGCAGCCACACGCTGCGGGCCCATGGGCTGGGCACCTATATCGCGGACGCGACCCAGGCCGGCGATTTCCACCGCATCGTGCTGGGCATCGCGACGATGAGCTTCTATGTCGTGGTGGTGAACCGGCTGTTCTGGCGCCCGCTCTACTGGTTCGCGGAACGCCGCTATCGGCTGACGTGAGGGAGCGGCGAATGACCGACGAACTTCTGCTCGACGTGCACAATGTGCGCCGCTCCTTCGGCAAGCCCGGCGGCGGCGAATTGCTGGTGCTCGACGGCGTCGAGCTGTCGCTCCAGCAGGGCGAGATCATCGGCCTGCTCGGCCGGTCCGGCTCGGGCAAATCGACCTTCCTGCGCCTTATCGCGGGCCTGGCGCAGCCGCAGGGCGGCACGCTGACCTATATGGGCCATCCCATCGACGGGCCGGCCAACGGCATCGCCATGGTGTTCCAGAGCTTCGCGCTGTTTCCCTGGCTGACCGTGCTGGAGAACGTGCAGCTCGGCCTCGAGGCGCTGAACCTGCCGCAGGCGGAGATCCGCACCCGCGCCCTGGCGGCGATCGACCTGATCGGCCTGGACGGCTATGAGAACGCCTATCCGCGCGAGCTTTCGGGCGGCATGCGCCAGCGCGTCGGCTTTGCCCGCGCCATGGTGGTGCATCCCAACATCCTGCTGATGGACGAGCCGTTCAGCGCCCTCGACGTGCTGACGGCCGAGAACCTGCGCACCGACTTCCTGGAGCTGTGGAGCGAGGGCCAGCTTCCGATCAAAGGCGTGATCCTGGTCACGCACAATATCGAGGAGGCGGTGCTGATGTGCGACCGGGTGCTGCTGTTCTCGACCAATCCGGGCCGCATCGCCGGCGAGATCAAGATCGACATCCCGCGCCCGCGCGACCGCACCGATCAGCGCTTCGAGCACTATGTCGATCAGATCTACACCGAGATGACGGCGCGCCAGCGCAGCTCCCGCTCCGCCGGCGGCACCGGGCTGGCGACGCTGATGACCCATGTCTCGCCCAATTTGGT
Organism: Rhizomicrobium sp.; assembly: GCA_036398875.1. Classification (GTDB taxonomy): domain Bacteria; phylum Pseudomonadota; class Alphaproteobacteria; order Micropepsales; family Micropepsaceae; genus Rhizomicrobium. The sequence goes on along the minus strand of DASWOE010000252.1, from coordinate 6,259 downwards.
CTCCGGCCTGGTCGAGGCGGTGGCGGCGGCGCCCTATAACGGCAAGGCCGACCTGCCCGACATCGCGTCGGACCTGCAGATGGAGATCGACGAGCTGTTTCCCGTCGCCGAAGCGCTGCAGCTGCTGCGGCTGGGCGATTTCGAGGGCGGCGACCTGAAGCTCACCCATATGGGCAAGCGCTTCGCCGATGGGGCGCTGAACGAGCGCAAGGAGATCTTCGCCCGCGCCTTGATGTCCTATGTGCCGATCGCCGCGCTCATCCGCCGGGTGCTGGACGAACGCGCCAGCCACACCGCGCCGCGCCGCCGCTTCATCGACGAGCTCGAGGACCACATGACGGAAGAAGCCGCCGAGGAGACGCTGAAGACCGTGGTCAGCTGGGCCCGTTTCGGCGAACTGTTCTCCTATGACGACGAGACCGAGATGTTCAGCCTGGAGAATCCGACGTGATGGTCCTCCCCGCGCAGTGGTGGGACCAGTTCACTTCGACACCCCATACGCCTTCAGCGTCCTCAGCGCGTTGAGCGTCACGATCCCGCGCCATTCGGCGGTGACGCCCGGGCCCAGCGTGTCCCAGGAGATCGGCCACCCGCCATCGGCCTGCTGCTTCGCCGCCAGCGCCGCCAGATGCGTCGCCATGGTGGCGTCGCAGAACAGCTTGCGGCAGGGGCTCCCGGGCGTCGGCGCCCATTCGAGCGGCATGTGCACATAGCCGCCGGCAGCGGGGTCAAGCTCCACCGCGCCGGGTGCCGCGATCCGCGCCAGCACGTCCGCCATCGCCTTCCCGGCGCGCGCCCGGTCGGGCGCATGCTCCAGAAAGGCGAGCACCGGCATCAATTCGTGGAATTCGGTACGGTCGATCCGGCCGATGGCGTCCCAGCAGAACGCGCTTGCCCGCGCGATCCAGGGATGATCGATGCGATGTTTCAGAAGCACGCCCAAAATCGCCGCGGTCGGATTGAGATTGGCCGGCGGATCGGCCGGTGCCGCCCACCAGGGCGCATGCGGATAGGCGTTCACCGACGGCAGCGCGAACGGCACCCCGCCCTCGACGGTCGTGACGGTCGCCAGCCAGTCGCAGGCCGCGCGCGCGATCTCGGCGTCGAACGCGCCGGCCGCATCGAGCGTCTCCAGCGCGAATTGCACGTCGACCGGCTGGCTTTCCGGATCGCGCTTGTCCGGCTCCAGCGCGTGGCCGAAACCGCCATCGGCATTGCGGTAGGCCGACAAGGCGCGTGCCACCCCGGCCGCCGGCGCACCCTCGAACTCCACCGCAAAGCGCTGCCGCTCCAGCAATCGCGCATTGCGCAGGATGAAATCGCGCGCCCGTGCCAGCATGACGCCCTCCATTTTCAGGAACAAATAGAGAACACTTCTTTTCCGGAGTCAACCCGGCCGGTACGGGCTCAGGTTCATCTGCGGATAGCGCAACTGCACGTCGGCCAGCGTCTGCGCGTTCCAATAGTCGCTGCCGATGGGCGGCCAGCCGAACAGGTCGCGCTGGCGCGGCGTCATGTTCGTCATCGCCTCGTCCCATGTCCTCTTCTCGGCATGATCCGGCCAGGCGAGCTTGCCCTGCCAGCGCCAGGCGCGGCTCTTGAAGTCGGTGAGGATGGCGAAGCGGGCGCGGTTCTCGCCCGTGAAGTTCGAGCCGCGGTGGAACACGTCGGTCTTATAGACCATCAGGCTGCCGGCCGGCGCCTCGATCGAGATTTCCCTGTCGAAATAGTCGCCGAACTGGGTGCGCGCCTGGCCGATCGGCACGTCGCGCGTCTCGCTCAGCGGCACGACCTTGGTCGGCCCGTCCGCGACGGTCACGTCGGAGAGCAGGATGAAGGTCGTCATCTGCGCGTTCTTCTGGTCGGCGCGCGGCACCACGATGGTGTGGTTGCGGTAGTCGCGATGATGCATCTGGTCGTAATTCGTCGCGCCGGAATATTTCGCCCACAGCTCGCTCTTGTAGAGGTCGATCTCGGTCGTGCCGTGGAAGCGCTCGGCCATGTCGATCAGGTCGGGATAGACCGCGAGCCGGTTCAGCTCCCAGCGGTCGAAGGGAAAAAGCTGGATGCCGGAGAATTGCGATTTGGCGTATTTGGAATATCTGGCCGGATCGGCGAAATAGTCCTCGGGCCTGGGATGGATGGTCCACAGCGCCTCGCGCGCCGCCGCGAGCGAATCCTTGTCGATGAAATTCTCCACCACGGTGAAGCCGCGATCGAAAATCTCGGCGATGTTCCTGTCTGCGACGCGCATGCCGTTCCTTAAGGCTCCGATGTCGGTTCCGCGACCCGGAAAAGTTCCGGTTCCGCAAAAATATATCAAGCACATCTGCCGGATTTTGAACACATCGAGTTCCGTTTCGCGCCACAGACGGTGCGTTTCCATGATGGTCGAACGGGGCATCCATCGATAACGAAAGCGAAGATGCATGCCCGATTATGAGATTCGCCTGTTCCATGCCGACGGCACGCTCGCCGTCGTCCATGTGAGCCATCATGTCAGCGACGAGGAAGCCCGCAGCCATGCGCGGCGCCTGAAGGGCGACCACGCGCAATTCGAAATCCGCCGCGACGGTGGACCGGTCGTCTCGCGCCGATGACAGCGGCCTAAGCCGCCTCGCCATGGCGGAATTTGTCGAGGCGGTGCTCCTGCGCGACATAAGCCTGCGCGGCGTCGGTGTGGAACAGCTCGCGCTCTTCCTCCTCATCCGTCACCGGCGTCAGGGCCAGATCCATATATTCGAACTTCTTCGGGTCGTGCTTGACCTTCAGATATTCGCGCCGCAGCCGCAGATAAAGCGCGCCCCATCTGAACAGCTTGGCCACCGTCTCGGCGTAATAGGCCGGATAGAAGGCCAGCGGCGACACGATGGGAAAACCGGGGCGGCGCGCGGTGCGGAATTTGCGCCTGAGGAACCCGCTTTCCAGGGGGTGGATGTGCTCGATCTTGATGGAGCCGGAGAACCAGGTGGCGAGGAACAGCGCGTTGCTGGCATTGGCCTTCATCGCGGCGGCGCGCTTGATCACCGTCACGATGTGCGCGTCGGTGTAATAGTTCTCCCAAGCCTGGTCGTAGGCCGCCTTCCAGTCCACCTGGCTCATCTTGGAATGCGCCGTGGTCAGGTGGTTGAGGTCGTATTTGTTGAGGTCGGGATCCATCGCCACGCCGGCTCTGGCCAGCTTCTGGTGATCTTCCGAGCCCGGCAGCGGCGTCAAGAAAAAGAATTCCAAAAGATCGACCGGCAGTTCGCGCTTGATCACCTCGATATCGGCCATCACCGATTCCAGCGTGTCGTTCGGGAAACCGATGATGTAGCCGGCATAGGTCAGCACCCGCGCGTTCTTCCACGCGAGCAGCATCTTCCTGTATTCGGTGATCTTGTTCTGGCGCTTCTTGGCGCCCATCAGGTTCGCCGGGTTGATGTTCTCCAGCCCGATGAAGACGCGCTTGACGCCGGCGCGCGCCGCCTTCTCCACGAAGTTCGGCAGCTTGTGGCACAGCGTATCGACCTGGATGGTGATGCCGATCGGCATCTTTTCCACCTCGCGCAGATGGATGAGCTTGTCGAGGATCGGCTCCCAGTCCTTGTTGCGCGCGAAATTGTCATCGGTGATGAAGAAGGTGCGCAGGCCCTGCGCCACGTTCAGGCGCACGATCTTCTCCACGTCCTCGGCCGAGCGGCGGCGCGACTTGCGCCCCTGGACGTTGATGATGGTGCAGAACGAGCACTGATAGGGACAGCCGCGGCCGGCGTCGAAACTTGTGGTTCCGCCCGCCGTGCGCACGACCTTGCTCGCATGCAGGAACGGGATCGGCGTGCCCTCGATCGCGGGCAGATCGTCCATGTAGTTGTAGAGCGGCTTCAGCGCATGCGCGGCGGCGTCGCGCAGCACCATCTCCATGCGCCCTTCGGACTCGCCGGCGAACAGCGACAGGTCCATGGCCCGCGCCTGGTCGAGATAGGCGTCCTTGCCGCCCAGCATGCTGAGCACGCCCGAGACGTGGAAGCCGCCGATCGCGACCTGGACGCCGCGCGCCTTGAGCGGGCGGGCGATGTCCAGGGCGCGGGGAAACTGGTTCGACTGCACGCCGACCAGCATCACCAGGCCGGCGCCGGCGCGCTCGATGCGGCGGGCGATCTCGTCCGGCTTGATCAGCGTGTTGCACTCGTCATGGGCGTGGATGTCGAATTCCACGTCGTCGCCGAGCACCTTGCGCTCGGCGCAGTCCATCGCGAGGCCGTGCAGCGACGCCAGCGTGTTCGACGGGATCGCCGAGCGGTACCACTGGATGACATAGCCGTCATCGTCGTAATGCGACGGCTTCACCAGAATAAGGCAGAATTTGCGCTTCGGCATGCCGACGGCCCCCCGGAGAATCATGAACGTTAGTTCATGTTGCCGGGAAGAGCAAAATGTGCGGCGCGAAATCGGTTCCGCGCCGCATCCCTACGCTTTCGGCCCGAGGGTCCTCGGTCCGCGATGCTCAGTTCTTCGCCTGGTCCACCAGCTTGTTCTTGGAGATCCACGGCATCATGGCGCGCAGCTTGGCGCCGACGTCCTCGATCGGATGGGCGGCGCCGCGGGCGCGCGTCGCCTTGAAGCTTGCCTGGCCGGCCTTGTTCTCCAGCACCCAGTCGCGGGCGAACTTGCCGGTCTGGATGTCGTCCAGCACGCGCTTCATCTCCTTCTTCGTCTCCGCCGTGATGATGCGCGGGCCGGTGACATATTCGCCGTACTCGGCGGTGTTGGAGATCGAATAGTTCATGTTGGCGATGCCGCCTTCATAGATCAGATCGACGATCAGCTTCATCTCGTGCAGGCATTCGAAATAGGCCATCTCCGGCGCATAGCCCGCCTCGACCAGCGTCTCGAAGCCGGCGCGGATCAGCTCGACCAGGCCGCCGCACAGGACCGACTGCTCGCCGAACAGGTCGGTCTCGCACTCTTCCCGGAAGCTCGTTTCGATGATGCCGGCGCGGCCGCCGCCGATGGCGCCGGCATAGGCGAGGCCCAGGTCGTGCGCGTTGCCGCTGGCGTCCTGGTGGATCGCGATCAGGCAGGGCACGCCACCGCCCTTCTGGTACTCGCTGCGCACCGTATGGCCCGGCCCCTTGGGCGCCACCATCAGCACGTCGAGATCGGACCTGGCCTCGATCAGCTTGAAATGCACGTTGAAGCCGTGCGCGAATAAAAGCGCCGCGCCCTGCTTCATGTTGGCGTGGAGGTCATTGCGGTAGATATCGGCCTGCAGCTCGTCGGGCGTGACCATCATCATCACGTCGGCCCATTTCGCGGCGTCGGCGTTGGACAGCACCTTGAAACCGGCGGCCTCCGCCTTTTTCGCCGAGGCGCCGGGGCGGGCCGCGATCGCGACCTCTTTCACGCCGCTGTCGCGCATGTTCAGCGCATAGGCATGGCCCTGGCTGCCGAAGCCGATGATGGCGACCTTCTTGGTCTTGATGAAGTTCAGATCGGCATCCCGATCGTAGTAGACGCGCATGGTTCAACCTTTCACGAAAGCCCGATTGTTGCGGAAGGGCGAGAGGAAATAGGCGATGGGGATCACCACGTAAATGACGAAAGAGGCATAGACCGACACGAAGGCCAATGCCGCGCCTGCGGCGTATAGCGCCATCGCGGCGTAGTCCCTGGTCGTATCGAGCCAGGCGCGCGGGCGGACGCCGCACGATTCGGCCGCCATCCGCATCAGATAACGGTCGAGCAGCGTGAAGGAGACCGCCACGCCGGCCAGGACCACGCCGTAGAGCGCGACCGCGCCGGGGGCGAAGGGGTGGTCGCCCATCGTCGCGGTGGAAAGCGGGATGAGCGACGACCAGAACAGCAGATGCGCGTTCCACCAATAGAGCGCCGGCGTCGCGTCGGACGCCATGCGCATCATCTCGTGATGGTTGAGCAACAGGATCGCGACGACGACGAAGCTGAGCACATAGCTCAGCAGCGGCCCGGCGATCTCGCGCAGCACCGCCATCAGCGAGCCGCTGTCGAAATCGCGGAACGGGACCTTCAGTTCGAGGATCATGATCGTGATGATGATCGCGATGACGCCGTCGCTGAACGCCTCGATACGGGCGGTGGGTGACGGCGCCGGGGTCTGGGGAGCTAGCGGTTCCACGATCAATCCAGCGACTGTTCCAGGCCTTGCTTCAGTTCCGGCACTTTCTCGCCGGCGACGTTCAGATAGGCATCGGCGAGATCGCGCAGCGGCTTCAGCGCCACGCAGCGCGACACGGCGAAT
>DASWOE010000251.1:0-3511 GCA_036398875.1 Rhizomicrobium sp. | reverse complement strand
CATGGGGATGCCGACGACCGGGATGAGGCCCATCACCATCGCGGCGTTGATCATGATGTAGAAGAAGAAATTGAGCGTCAGCCCCATCGCCAGCAGGCGGCCGAACTGGCTGCGCGCGCTGGCGGCGATCTGCACGCCATAGCCGATGATCACCGCGAACAGGATCAGCAGCGCGACGCAGCCGACGAAGCCGAACTCCTCCGCGAAATTGGTGAAGATGAAGTCGGTGTGCTTCTCGGGCAGGAAGTTGAGCCGGCTCTGCGTGCCGCCCAGGAAGCCCTTGCCGGTGGCGCCGCCCGAGCCGATCGCGATCTTGGCCTGGGTGATGTTCCAGCCGGCGCCGAGCGCGTCGGATTCGGGATCGAGGAAGGTCAACACGCGGCGCTTCTGATAGTCGTGCAGCACGAAGCGCCAGGCGGTCGGCACCGCCACCACCACCGCCGAGATCGCCGGCACGATCCACCACCACGACAATCCCGCCAGGAACAGAAGCGACGCGCCGTCCGCCAGGATGATCAGCGTGGTGCCGAGATTGGGCTGCAGCACGACGAAGATCGCCGGAATGCCGATCATCGCCAGCGCCAGCCCGAGATTGGCCGGCCGGGAAATATCCTCCACGCTCTTGCCGTGCAGGAAGCGCGACAGCGCCAGCACCAGCGAGATCTTCATCAACTCGGACGGCTGCAAGCCCAGCGGGCCCAGCGTGATCCAGCGCTCGGCGCCCTTGCCGACATGGCCGGCGATCACCACGGCGATCAAGAGCACCAGCGAGGCGCCATAGGCCGGATAGGCAAGGCTGAGCCAGGTGCGCACATCGATCACCGACACGGTCACCAGGATGGCGAACCCGACCGCGAAGCGCCACATCTGCTGCCAGGCCCAGGGCGAAAGACTGCCGCCCGCGACCGAATAGAGCATCGCGAAGCCGACACAGGCGACGATGGCGACCAGGAGCACCAGGCCCCAATTCACCTCATAGAGCTTATCGACGATGCTGAGCGTGCGTCGCATCGCGGCATAGGGGCGTGTGGTCATCCGCGCCCGCCTGCGGCCGCGGGCGGCTCGCGCATCGCCGCGTTCAGCGGATAGGCGGTACGTATCTTCAAGGGGTCGCGCTGCTGCGCGAAGCGCAGGATGTCGCGCGCCATCTGGACATGCGGATGCGCGCCGGTCGCGCCGTGCTCCATGATGATCGACAGCGCATAGCGCGGCGCCGCCACCGGCGCATAGCCGATGAACAGCGCGTGGTCGCGCAAATACCACGGCAGCGAGCCGTTCGAGCGCACGCCGGTCAGCCGCTCCTGCTTGGTGATGACGCGGACCTGCGCGGTGCCGGTCTTGCCGGCCATCTCCAGGCCCGGCTCGGCGATGCGCCAGGCCGACGCCGTGCCGCCGCCATTGCACACCGCGTCCATGCCGGCCCGCACCGCGGCGAAGGCGTCGTCGGAGAAGGGCAGCGCGTCGGGCAGCGGCCGCGGCTGCGATATCGCGCCCACGCTGTGGACGATGCGGGGGCTGACCGCGCGGCCGCTGGCGATGCGCGCCGCGACGGTGGCGAGCTGGATCGGCGTCGCCAGCACATAGCCCTGGCCGATGCCGGTGACGAGCGTCTCGCCCATCTGCCAGGGGATGCCGAAGCGCGCTTCCTTCCAGGCGGCGCTCGGGATGAAGCCGGAATTCTCGCCCGGTATCTCGAGGCCGGTCGTGGCGCCCAGGCCCATGGCGCGGGCCGCCGCCTCCATCTTGTCGATGCCGAGCCGCTTGGCGACTTCGTAGAAGAACACGTCGCAGGATTGCGCGATGCCGCGCGTCAGATCGACCCCGCCATGGCCGCCCCGCTTCCAGCAGTGGAACTGATGATTGCCGATCGTGATCGATCCGTTGCAGCTCACCCGCAGGTCCTTCAGACCGTTCTGCATCGCGGCCAGGGCCATTGCGGGCTTGAAGGTGGAGCCTGGGGGATAGGCGCCGGAGAGCGCCTTGTTGAGCAGCGGCTTGTGGTCGTCGGTGATGAGCCCCTTCCACTGATCGGGCGTGATGCCGACATTGAACAGATTGGGATCGTAGCCGGGCGTCGAGGACAGCGCGAGCACGTCGCCGGTCTGGGCATCGAGGACGACGCAGGCCGCGCTCTCGGCGCCGAGCCGCTGGTCGGTGAAGCTCTGCAGCTCGCGGTCGATCGTCAGCCAGACGTCTTTGCCCGGCACGCCCGGATCGCGCGACAGTTCGCGGATGATGCGGCCATAGGCGTTCACCTCGACGCGGCTGACGCCGGCGGTGCCGCGCACCTGGGCGTCATAGGCCTTCTCGATGCCGCGCTTGCCGATGCGCGCGCCCGGCAGGCTCATGAGCGGATCGTCGCTGTTGTCCTTGAGGTCCTCCGGGCTGACCGCCGCGACATAGCCCAGGATATGCGCGAGCTCGGCCCCGAACGGATAGGCGCGGGTCTGGCCGACATCGGGCTGCACCCCGGCGAGATAGGGCAGATGCATGTTGATGCGCGCGAATTCCTCCCAGGACAGGTTCTCGGCCACCGGCACCGGCACGAATTTCTTGTTCATGGCGAGGTCGTGCAGCACCCGCTTCTTCTGCGCGTCGGTCAAAAGGATGACCTTGCCGATGGTGTCGAGCGCCGCTTCGACGCCCTCGGTCGCCTGTTCCGACACCAGAAGGACGCGGTAGTTGCGCCGGTTGTTGGCGAGCTCGACGCCGAAACGGTCGAGGACGCGGCCGCGCGGCGGCGCGATCAGCCGCTGGTTGACGCGGTTCTCCTCGGCCTGGGTCTTGTACTGGTCGCCGTTCCTGATCTGGAGCTGATAGAGCCGGCCGGCCAGCACCGCGAACACGGCCGCCATCCCGCCCGTCATCCCGAGCGAGCGCCGCGTGAAGGTGGCGTAGCGGCTCTTGTCCTTGCGGTCGAACAGCGGCATCTAGAACTCGCTCCTGAGCGGCCCGACCAGACGGCGATGAATGCCGCCCAGGACGAATACGGCCAGGACATAGATGAGGACTGTCGTGACCAGCTCGGCCATGACCGGCGCCACCGGCTCTGCGTGCCAGTGATAGAGGGTGACGATGACATAGGCGCTGGCACAGGCGACAAGCGCGCTCAGCGCGAAGCCCATCAGGGCGCCGATGCCGGCAAGGCCCGCCAGCATATCGCGCTGATTGTCGAGAAAGGCATAGGCCGCGACATAGGACGCCGCCCAGACGCCCGGCGGTCCACCCGAGAGGAAATCTTCCAGCAAGCCCAGCATGAACGCCCAGAACGGCGACATCAGGTCGGGGCGCACGATCCCCCAGAAGTACAGGGGCATGAAGGACAGAAGCGGCGGCGGCAGGAGATTGCCGAGAAACGACACCGGAAAATTCGCCACCAGGGCGCCGAGGATGCCCAGCGCCACCGGCAGGATCGAGGCGAGGATGCGTGCACCCATGATGTTACCCGCGCGCTCCATCCGCCCTACTCATTGCCGCTGCCGTCGGCCGGCGCGTCCGGCGGCGGCGCCAC
>DASWOE010000250.1:0-6003 GCA_036398875.1 Rhizomicrobium sp. | reverse complement strand
GACGGGCGCGCGGCCGCCAGCACGCCGCTGGCCAGAAGGACGATTGCGGCGATTTTCACGACATCCATGGACGTCACTCCCGATCGTTGTTGGGTTGGAGCCAGAATCGATTGCACCCGCGCCGGCAGCGCCGACGGCGCCGCCATGGACAAAGCGGCTGAAAGGCCGCCGGCACGGAATTCCTTCGCCATGTGCAGCAGCTCGCCCGCATAGTCGGACGGCACCATGCCGGACGCGATCACCGCGTCGTCGGCGGCGATCTCGGCCTCGCGCCGCAGGACGCGCGCGCCGTACCAGACCAGCGGGTTCGGCCAGTACAGCGCGCACGCCATGCAGGCCAGCATCTGGCTGAGGCCGTCATGCCGGCGCACATGCGCGAATTCGTGGCGCAGCACCGCCTGCAGCCGCTCATAGGGCCAGAACTGGGCCTGGTTCGGCAGCAGGACGACGGGACGCAAAGCGCCCCAGGTCACCGGCCCGCGCGCGCCCCGCGACAGGCGCAATTCGCAGCGCCGCCCGCGCGCGAGCGGCGGCAGCTCGCTGGCATCGAAGGGATGCGCGTCGCTGTCGCGGCGCAGGGCCTGCAGGATGAGCGCGGCGAGCAGATGGCGCAGGCCGATCAGCGCGACGCCGGCGAGCCACAGGACGACCAGCGCCAGCGCAATGTCGCCGCGGCCGAACGAGACGATTTGCGGCGCCGGCGGCGCGAAGGCGGCCGGGGCCGGAGGCGCATCGTCGGCGCCCGACACGACCTGCGGCGCCGGAACGGAGTGCACCACGGCGCCCGGCACGAACGCCGCCAGCACCGCCAGCAGGACCAGCGCGGCGAAGCTTGCCGCCCACACCAGATGGCGCCGGCTGGCCGACTTTGCCCGCGCCGCCAGAAAGGCCAGCGTCATCACCAGAATCGAGGCCAGCAGGGCCTCGCCCGCGACCAGAAGCACGCGATCGGCCAGAAAAGCGCTCATCGTCCCTCCCGCTTGGCCTTCTCGATCAGCTTGGACAGCCGCTCGAGTTCGTCCTGCGAAATGTCCAGATCCTTGCGCGTGATCAGCGCGGCGACGGCGCGCTCCACCGAATTGTCGAAGAAGGTGGTGAGCAGCGAATCGATCGCGCGCCGCCCCATCTGCTCGCGCGCCACCAGGGGCTCGTAGATATAGCGCGTGCCGTCGCTGGCATGGCGGACATGGCCCTTCTTCTCCAGGATCGCCAGATGCGAGCGGATGGCGGTGTAGCTGGGCGGATCGGCGATCTCGTCCAGGATCTGCGCCGCGCTGGCGCGCCCCAGCTTGTAGAGCGCCTCGAGGATCTCGCGCTCGCGGCGGGAAAAGCCGTCTCTTTTCGGTGCCTTCGCGACCATGCCAAATTTTTGGCACCGGATCGCGCGGCTGTCAATCGACCTGAAGCGATCGTGAGAAGGATGAACCCGGCGTCATCGCAGGCGCCGCCTCGCGACGGCCATCGAAGGCGCGCGCGACGCCGCATCACGCGCGCCGCAGGCGCGAATCGCCGTCGCCGGTTGGGTGTGCTCGGCGGCGTCCATGAGCGCATTTTGCCGGGACCGGTCTCGCGAATGCACTTCTCCACAATATTATCGGAAGCAAAATACAATAAATATTCGAACAACAGAGTATTGATTGAATTGATCTTTAAAAATCGAAAGACGAAACAGGACACGAAAGCAAAATAATCCCTGTGCATATTCAAGCCGGCGCGGTTTCTCGCGACGTCCTGAATTAACTCGTCTCCGCCTCGATGCGGGCCGACAGGCGGTTCAACGGCCTGCTCACGGGCTTGCTGATCCAGGAAGACCCCGGCGCGACGCCGGAAAACGGCGTCTGGGTGAACGCGACCTATGGTTCCTCCAGCGGCACGGTTTCCACCCTGGATGACGAGACCATCATGGTCTCGCTGAGCTATTCGCCCACGGAGGACTACAAGGTGTTCGCGGACACCGCGCCGAAATGACAGCCGGCGCCGCAAACCGGCGCGACACGTCCCGCGATGCGTCGAGCCGAAAACAGCGCGCTCCAGCCCGCGCGCCCGTTCCCTTCGCCGGGATCAGGCGGCTTTCGCCGGAACGGCGGCGCCCGCCATGTCGGCGCGACGCGCCACGAGGCTGAGCAGCAGCCCCTCATGCGCGACGACCCAGCGGCGCGCGAGGAACTCTTCGACATGGGCCGCCGCGGCGGGCGAAACCTCGTCCGGCCGGCGCGGCCGTTCGAAATATCCCAGTGCGTCCTCGGCCGTCGCCGGCAGGATCGTCATCGGCTCCTGCGCGAAGCCGCGCGTGTCGATGACGATGAGCTTTCCGCCTTGCCGCAAGGCCTCCAGGCGAGGCCGCGGACCGTTGCCGCTCCACAGCGACCGCCAGTGGCCGACGCCTGCGGAAAACGCCTCGCGCAACGCCGTATCGTCCAGGAACTCGGTCGTGTAGGTGCCCCAGAAATGATAGGCGATGTCGTCCACCGGCGCCTGCGGCGGAAACAGGCCCAGATAGGCCTCGAACGGCCGCAGCGAGGCGATGCCGAAACTGCCGGGATCGTCGAAATAGGGACTGAAGCGGTCGATCATGATCGGCGAGAAGCCGTCCGGCGGCACGAGATGCGTGAGCGCGGGAAGCAGCGCGAGCATGTCGCGATAGTTTTCGGACGTCTCGCCCGGGAAGCCATAGATCAGGTTCCAGCCCACGCGCATGTTGTACGCGGTGCACAGGCGCAGCAGGGTGATGTTCTGATGCGCCGAGACGCCTTTGCGCATCAGCTTGAGGACGGGACTCGAAAGCGATTCGATCCCGGGCTGGATCGAATAGATGCCCGCGCGCCGCATCGCCGCGATCTGCGCCTCTTTGAGGTTGGCTTTCACTTCATAGAACAGCTGCGGCCGGTGCTCGAAGGATTCCAGCCGGGGCAAGACCTGCTCGAAGAAGCTCGTCGGCATGATGTTGTCGGCGGTGCGGATGACGCGGTCCGGCCATTGCGCCGCCAGGTCGCGGATCTCCTCCACCACGCGGCCGGGCGCCTTCTCGCGGAAGCCCATGCCGCGGGCGTTGAGGCCGCAGAAGGTGCAGTGGTGCTTGGCGCCCCACCAGCAGCCGCGCGAGGACTCGTAGGTGGCGAAGTGGGGCAGCTCCGGCGGCAGGCGTCCGGCCGCCTGAAGCGGCCTGAGCGCGGCGAGGAAGTCCGAGAAATCGGCGGCCGGCACCGCCGCCATGTCGCCGATCGGCGGGCAGGCCACGACGCGGCCTTGCGGGCGGATGCCCCGGCGCAGATAGTCCTCGCAGAAATCCGGAAAGACGATGTCGCCCTCGCCGTCGAAGAAATAATCGACGCAGTCGAACACTTGCGCCAGGCCGTGAGCCATCACGCCGGCGACATTGGCGCCGCCCATGACGATCAGCGCCTCGGGCACCGCCGCGCGCAAACGGCGCGCGATGGCGAAGCCGGGCAGGTTCTGCTGGAAGGTGTTGGTGATCGCGACGATGCGCGGGTTGCGCGCCGCGACGGCGGCCGCAATTTCCTCCAGATGGTCGGCGATGGAGGGCGCCGCGGCGGCCACGATGTCGCGCACTTTCGCCGGCGGCCCGTCCGGGATCGTCGCGAGAACCTCAGGCGGATAGGCGAAGGGCTTGAAGACGTATTCGCCGGGCTGCTTGGTCGGCAGCATGCCGGAGATGCGGTCGTAGAGATCGAAGCCGATGCGGGCGCCGAGCAGCAGGCTGGCATAGACCGCGCCGACCTGGAGCCCGCGCGCCCGGCAGGACGCGATCAGGGTCGAGACGCCGAGCGGCGCATGGCGCAGCGAATCGAACGCCGGAACGACGAAGCAGATTTCCGCGCTGGCTTTGTTCATCATCCCCGCTCTCCTGGACCATTGTACTACGGCTTTGCGATTTGCATACCCGCCGGGGCGACGCGTCCGACACATCGGGCCGCGGGGCTTCGATCTGACGCCGTACGTGATGTCGTCGAAGAGCTGCGGCGCCGGCCAGGAGGTGGCGATCGAGATCGGCGCCGATTGCGGCCCGAGCGCGGTCTACCACATCCGCCCCATGCGCACCGGCGGCCGACAGGTTCCTGCCAGGACCTGGCAACAGGACGGCGGAGGGCGGCTGCAAAATGCCCGCCCGCGCCCTATATTGGCGTCATGGCGCACAACAACGGCATGATTCCGCGCAAGGGCGGCAGGGCTTCGCGTTCTGCCAAAGGCATGAGCGAGGCCGCGGCCAGGTTCCGCGACGCGGTCGAGGCCGTGCCGCTGGCGCTCGCGCCGGCCGGCGATGCATACGATCCCGCACCGCCCGCCGTCGAAGGACTTGGGAACCTGCCCTTGCACGGCGCGACCGGCGCCGAACTCGCCGGCTTCGTGCCGCACCGCCCCGCGCGGCCGCAGAAATCCGAAGGCGGCAAGCGGTTCAAGCTGGTCAGCGAATACGAACCGGCCGGCGACCAGCCGACCGCGATCGGCGATCTCGTCGCCGGCCTGAAGGGCGAGGGCCTGGGCACCGGCGAAGGCGCCCGGGCGCAGGACGGCAGCGGCATCGTCGATCACGGCGTCATCGGCGAGCGCGACCAGGTGCTGCTCGGCGTCACCGGCTCGGGCAAGACCTTCACCATGGCCAAGGTGATCGCGAGCGTGCAGCGCCCAGCCCTCATCCTGGCGCCCAACAAGACGCTCGCCGCCCAGCTCTACAGCGAGTTCAAATCCTTCTTCCCCGAGAACGCGGTCGAGTATTTCGTCTCGTATTACGACTACTACCAGCCGGAAGCCTATATCCCGCGCACCGACACCTATATCGAAAAGGATTCCTCGGTGAACGAGGAGATCGACCGCATGCGCCATTCGGCGACGCGCGCGATCCTGGAGCGCGACGACGTCATCATCGTCGCCTCGGTTTCCTGCATCTACGGCATCGGCGCGGTGGAGACCTACAGCGGCACCGCCGTCACCATCGCCCGCGGCAAGAAGCTCGACCGCATGGAAATGCAGCAGCAGCTCAGTGCCCTGCAATACCGCCGCAACGACAACAATTTCGCGCGCGGCGCCTTCCGCGTGCGCGGCGACACCGTCGATATCTTCCCGGCGCATTACGAGGATCGCGCCTGGCGCGTCGAGCTGTTCGGCGACGTCGTCGATTCGATCACCGAATTCGATCCGCTGACGGGGCGCCCCGCCGGCACGCTCGACACCATCAAGATCTACGCGAACTCGCACTACGTCACGCCGCGCCCGACGCTGCAGCAGGCGCTCAAGGGCATCAAGGCCGAGCTGATCCTGCGCCTCGCCGAATTCCGCGCCCAGGGCAAGCTGCTGGAAGCCCAGCGCCTGGAGCAGCGCACCAATTTCGACATCGAGATGATCGAGGCGACCGGCTCCTGCGCCGGCATCGAGAACTATTCGCGCTGGCTGACGGGGCGCAAGCCGGGCGAGCCGCCGCCGACCCTGTTCGAATACATCCCCGACAACGCGCTGGTGTTCTGCGACGAGAGCCACGTCACCGTGCCGCAGATCGGCGCGATGTACAAAGGCGACTACCGGCGCAAATACACCCTCGCCGAATTCGGCTTCCGCCTGCCCTCCTGCATCGACAACCGGCCGCTGAAATTCGAGGAATGGGACGCGATGCGCCCGGCCACCGTCTATGTCAGCGCCACGCCCGGCCCGTGGGAGATGGAGCGCACCGGCGGCGTCTTCACCGAGCAGGTGATCCGCCCGACCGGCCTGATCGATCCGCCGGTGGAAATCCGCTCGATCGAAACCCAGGTGGACGACCTCATCGCCGAATGCCGCGACATCGCCAAGAAGGGCTTCCGCGCCCTCGTCACCACCCTGACCAAGAAGATGGCGGAGGACCTCACCGAATACATGCACGAACAGGGCATCCGCGTGCGCTACATGCATTCCGACGTGGAGACGCTGGAGCGCATCGAGATCATCCGCGATTTGCGCCTGGGCGCCTTCGACGTCCTGATCGGCATCAATCTGCTGCGCGAGGGCCTCGAC
>DASWOE010000249.1:0-10136 GCA_036398875.1 Rhizomicrobium sp. | reverse complement strand
CTGCTGCTTGCCTTGACGCCGGGCGATGGAGGCGAGCGCGCGGCCGGCGGCGCGATCGGCGCCCCGGAACGGGCGGGACGCGTCTTCTACGGCCCCTATTGCCGCTTGCCGCCGGGGGACTACCAGTTCGAACTGCGCTGCGACATGCGGGCGTCGGTCCCCGGCCGGGCCGTGACGCTCGAAATCGTGGCGGGGGACAGGATCCTGGCGCAGGACCGCTTCGCATTGAAGCTGGGCCCCAATCTGCTGGCGATCCGGTTCGAAGTTCCGCAGGCGGGGACGGCCGCGGACCTCCTGGGGCCGCTGGAATTCCGCCTCGGGAAGGACGAAGGTCTGGTGTTCGATTGCACCAGCGCGGAGTTGCGCGCCGCTTCGAACGGTTCGCGCTAGCGGCCGCGCTGCGCGTCGTTGCGGCGGCGATGAGGCCGCGGCTCCGCCGCCGGGGCCTTGGGAGGGAACGCTGACGCAGACGGACGAGGACTATTGGGAAAAGGTCGGCGGCGAGAATCCCTATTGGGCGGTGCTGACGCAGGACCGCTTCCTCGGCGCCGACCTCGATCCGCAGGCCAAGAGCGCGTTCATGGCGCAGGGCGTCGATGACATCGACTTCGTCGCCGCGCTGATCCGCCGGCATCTGGACGGCGATTTCGCGCCGGCCTCGGCGCTCGATTTCGGCTGCGGCGTGGGCCGGCTGGTCATCGCCATGTCGCGGCTCGCCGCGCGGGTCACGGGCATAGACGGCTCGCGGAACATGCTGGCGCGCGCGGCTGAGAACGCGCGGCAGGCCGGCCTGGACCAGGTCCGCTTCGGCGAGACGATCCCGGAAGAAAGCTTCGACTGGATCAATTCCTTCATCGTGTTCCAGCACATCGAGCCGCAGAAGGGCATCGCGATCCTCAAGACGCTGCTGTCGCGCCTGGCGCCGGGCGGCGTGGTGTCGCTGCATTTCACCATCTATCGCGACAGCCGGATCTGGCACCGCGGCATCCAGGAGCTGGAATTCGGCCGCTATGACGGCAAGAGCTATCTGAATTTCAACCGCGGCCCGCTGCGCGACATGCCGATCTACGAGTACGATCTCAGCGAGATCGTCTGTCATCTCAACGCCGCCGGCATCGAGACGCTGGCGATGCGCCATCTCGACCACCAGGGCCTGCACGGCGTGTGGATCGTGGGCCGGCGGGACGGCTGAAGCGCGGTCCCTCCGCCGCCGCCGGCCGGGCGATCTGCCGATTGATTCGCGCGGCAAGCGTTATGTAGGCTGCGGGCCGGGGCCAGGGGGCGGCCTGTGTATCAGCGTGATCCACGATCATTTCCGACCGGCACGGCGCCGTCAGGGCGCGCACGGCGCCCTTTTCCCGGCAGGACAGTCTACGGGAGATCGCAATGACATCTGTCAGGTGGAAAGCGGCGGTCGATGGCAATTGGAGCGACGACAGCGCCTGGACGCCGCACGCGCCGCAGGCCGGCGACGACGTCTTCATCAACACCATCCCGACCACGATCACCGTTACCTTTAACAGCCTGGCGACGATCAATTCGCTGACCGTCCAGGGTGACAATTTCGTCATGACCGGCGGCGTCCTGACCGTCACCAACGGCGCGAGCTTCGGCAACGGACTGGACATGTCCGGCGGCAGCCTGGTTCTCACCGGCGGCACCTCGGTCATCGGCGGCGCGCTTACCGGGGACGGCTCGGGCTCGATCTCCGTCCAGGCCGGCACGCTCAGCATTCGCCATGGCGGCGCGATGGCGGCGGATGTCTTCGATATCGGTTCCGGCGCGACGGTGGAATTCACCCAAGGCGCGACCTTCACGCTCAGCGGCGGCGGCACTTGCGGCGGCGCTGGCAGCACCGTCAGGGTCGCCACCCCGCTCGCCGTGACTGGCCCCGTGACGTTCGGCGGAAACCTGTCGCAGTCGCTCAACGGCGACATCTCGCTCGGCGCCAACAACGTCACGGTCGATGGCCAGTTCATCAGCAATTATTACGGCGAAGACCTCAGCGGCACGGGAACGTTCACCGTCCTCGGCGGCGGCGTCTTCTATTCGACCGCGGCCGAAATGAGCGGCGGCGGAACGACGCTGCTGGAGGGAAGCAGTTCGCTCAACACCTCGCAGCTCAAGCTCGACGGCGGCCGCGTCCTGGAGAACGATGGAACCTTCACGGTCGCCGGCGGTTCCTTCACGCTCGGCGGCGACAGCTCCGGCGGGACGCTGAAGAACGATGCGGGCGCGGTCATCGCCTTCGCCGGCACCGGCGACAACGCGGTGCGGCTCAATGCCGGCGGCGGCACCTTCGCCAATTCCGGCACGGTGGAGAGCACCGGCACCGGCGAGACGCAGATCGACGCGCCCTTCACCAATATCGGCGCGGTGGCGGTGAAGTCCGGGCAGCTGGACTTCGACGGCGGCGGCACCTCGGCGGCCGCGAACATGGACGTGTCGTCCGGCGCGACGCTGGTCTTCGGCGGCGGCAAGACATTCACGTTGAGCGGCGCCGGCACGCTGGGCGATCCGGGCGGCACGGTCGCGGTGCAGGACAACGGCTCGACGCTCGTCGTGACCGGGGCGATGACCTTCGGCGGCAATCTGAGCGGCGGATTGCCGGGCCGGACCAACGGTCTGGTCGCCCTGGGCGCCAACAATGTGACCGTGCTGGGCCAGCTGGAAAACGCCTCGGTGTCGGGGACGGGGACGCTCACCGTCCAAGGCGGGGCGCGGTTCGACGATATCGAAATGATGACCGGCGCCGGTACCACCGTCATATCCGGGGCCACGACCTTCAACGGCGCCGAGGCGGTGTCGGGCGGGCTCATCTTCCTCGACGGCGGCCGCACGCTCGAAAACAAGGGGACCCTGACGGAGAGCGACGAGAGCCAGATCATCCTGGGCAAGAACCACCTCGGGCCCAGCGCGGGCGGCGCCGTCCTGAAGAACGATGCCGGCGCGACCATCGATTTCCACAACAGCGAATTCGACGACGCGGTGCAGGTCAATTTCGGCGCGACCTCCTTCGTCAATGCCGGCACGGTGGAGAACACCGGCCCCGGCGAGACGCAGATCGACGCCGCCTTCGTCAACACCGGAACGGTGCTGGTGGCCCAGGGCCAACTCGACTTCGAAGGCGGCATGACCGGGAACGGCACCGTCGCGATCGATGGCGGCGCGACCTTCGTGCTCGACGCCGCGCACACGGCCGCGGCCAACACCGTCGCCGTCACCGCCGCCAGCACCGGCACGGCCCTGCTGACCGGTGGCGCGGGCGACGATTCGCTGACCGGCGGCGGGGGAGGCGACACGCTCACCGGCAATGGCGGCAACGACGCGCTCGACGGTGGCGCCGGAATCGACACCGCCGTGTTCGACGGCGCGCGCGACGAATACACGATCGCGCACAATGCCGACGGCAGCCTGACCGTCGGCGGGCCCGACGGCACCGACACGCTGAAGAATATCGAGCAGCTCGAATTCGACAATGTGACGATCTCGGCCACGGCGTCGCCGGCCGATTTCAACCGCGACGGTTTCTCCGACCTGCTGTGGCGGAACGACGGCGGCCAGGCGGCGGTGTGGACGATGAACGGGCTGAGCCAGGCCGGCGGCGCGACCGTCGGCGGCAATCCGGGACCCGCCTGGCATGTGAGGGCGAGCGGCGATTTCGACGGCGACGGCAACGCCGACATCCTGTGGCAGAACGATAGCGGCCAGGCCGCGATCTGGACGATGGACGGCTTCAACCAGACCGGCGGCGCCCAGGTCGGCGGCAACCCGGGACCCAGCTGGCATGTCGTCGGCGCCGGCGATTTCGACGGCGACGGCAAATCCGACATCCTGTGGCAGAACGACAATGGCCAGGCCGCGATCTGGATCATGGACGGCCTGACCCAGTCCGAAGGCGCGATCGTGGGCGGCAATCCCGGACCCAGCTGGCATGTCGTCGCGGCGGCGGATTTCAACGGCGACGGCAACGCCGACATCCTGTGGCAGAACGATAGCGGCCAGGCGGCGGTCTGGCTGATGGACGGACTCGACCAGATCGGCGGAGCAACGGTCGGCGGCAATCCGGGCCCCTCCTGGCACGTCAAGGGCGCCGGGGATTTCAACGGCGACGGCAAGGCCGACATCCTGTGGCAGAACGACAGCGGTCAGGCGGCGATCTGGACCATGGACGGATTGACCCAGACCGGCGGCGCGCAGGTCGGCGGCAATCCGGGTCCCGCATGGCATGTGATCGGTGCCGGCGACTACAATGGCGACGGCTTCGCCGACATCCTGTGGCAGAACGCCAGCGGCCAGGCCGCGGTGTGGACGATGAACGGCTTCACCCAGCTTGGCGGCGCCCAGATCGGCGGCAATCCCGGCACGAGCTGGCACGTCGTGGCGCAAGGCTGAATTTTCGCCCGATGGCTTCGGCCTAACCGGGGCGGCCGAAGAACAGCAGCCAGTCCTCCGCATAGCGTTCGGTGAGAACGGTGTGCGGCGCGACCGCGACCGGATGGCCGGAATAATCGATATGGCGCAGGCCGTCGTAACAGGCCGTCAGCCGGGCGAGATAGGCCGCCGGATCGGCATAGCGCGCGGCGTTGAACTCCAGCACGATCGACGGCCGCTGGGTTTCGATCGTGCGCATCATCCCGGCGACGATGGCTTCCTCGGCCCCTTCGGCGTCGATCTTGATGAAATCGAGCCTGGCCTGGCCGTCCAGCAGCGCATCGAGGCTGCGGCTCGGCACCCGCCGGATCGCGCCGCGCGCCGGATCGCCATGGGCTTCGCTCGGCACCACGGTGGCGTTCTTCGGCTCGTCATGCGGAACGTACAGCAGCAATTCCTCGCCGTCGCGCGCGCCCAGCCCCGCGACGGCGATCGTCGTGCGGCCGGCGAAGCCGTTGAGCGCGACCGCGCGCGTGAGCAGCGCGGCGGCGGCCGGATTGGGCTCCACCGCGAAGACGCGCCCGTCCGGTCCGACCAGGTCCGCCAGCAGCAGCGTGTAATATCCGAAATTCGCGCCGATATCGGCCACCACCATGCCCGGCTTGACCACGCGCGCCATGAACTGGGTGAGCCACATCTCCCAGAAGCCGTCGAGCAGCACGTTCGATCCGAAGCCGCTGTCGGCGGTATCGACATAGAATTTGTAGCGGCCCAGGATCCGGCACAGCGCGGTGCGCGCGCCCAGATAGACCGGCTGGACCTGCGTGCGGCAGAGCTCTTCCAGCTTGAACCGATTCATCTCGGCGATTTGTCCCAGATCCAGCACTGCCGCTCCTTACGGTTCGCGCATCGCTTCGCGCGAGGTCTTGACGATGGGATCCAGGACATAGGACGCGATCGTGCGCTCGCCGGCCTTGATCTCCGCGGTGGCGACGAGGCCCGGCCGCAGCCGGATGCCGAGCCCGGCGATGCGGCCCGCCGTTTCCTTCAGCTGGACCTCGGCGCGGAACACGACGCGGCTGGCATCGCCCTCCTTCACGTCCAGCGAGTCCGGGCTCACCACGTCGAGGCGGCCCAGCAGGGTGCCGTAGCGCTGGAACGGATAGGCCTCGAACTTCACCCGCACCGGATCGCCGACCGAAACGAAGCCGACATCGCGCGATTCGATGTTCGCGTCGAGCCGCAGCTTGGCGTCGTCGGGAACCAGCGTGATCAGCGTCTCGGCCTCGCGCAGCACCGAGCCTTCCGAAACGTCCGCCAGCTGCAGCACCACCGCATCGACCGGCGCGCGCATTTCGGTGAGATCGCTGAGCTTGCGCGCCTTTTTGAGGTCTTCGGTCGCCTGCGCCGCCTCGACCGTGATCTCCGCCAGCTTCTGGCTGAGGTCCGATTGCCATTGCTGCAGATAGGACTGCCGGTCGGCGACCGCCTCGGTGCGCTGGCCCTTGAGCCGGATGCTTTCCTCGATCGCGGTCTTCAGGCGGACGCCGGCATCGACCTCGTCCTTTTCCGCCACCATCAATTGCAGCGGCGAGCCGGCCTGCGCCGCCTGCAGGCGGCGCCAGATGTCGGCGACCTTGTGGGCGAGATCCAGCTGCTTGGTCATCCCCACCACGCTGGCCTGGCTTGCCGCCAGCTGCGCCTCGATCTGCTGGCGGCGGCTGTCGCGCACCGCGAGCTCGGCATGGAACTGCGCCTGGCGCTGCGTGAACAGCTTGGCCTCGGCCAGCCGCTCGGGCGACGGATCGGCGCCCATGTCGAACGTGCCCTGGCCCGACAGCTCCGCCAGGATGCGGTCGTGTTCGGCGGCGAGGGCGCGGTTCTTCTGTTCCAGCGAAAGCTGGTCGGCCTTGGCGAAGGCCGGATCGAACGACACCAGAAGCTCGTTCTTGTGCACGCGGTCGCCGGCCTTGGCATAGATCTTCAGGATGCGGGCGGTGGTGAAGGGCTGCATCACGATCATCGGCGCGGTGGTGACGAGCTTGCCCTGCGCGATCACGATGCGGTCGATGGTGCCGATCAGCGACCACACGATGGCGGTGACGATCAGCGCGACGACCGCGTAAAGCGCGGCGAAGGCCGAGACCGGAACCGGCGCCTCCTCGATCGCGCTGACCTCGGATTTGAAATCGTGGATCGCCGGCCTGCCGCCGGCATCGGCGCGCCGGCCGCTCACCAGCGCCTCGACCGCGCCATCGACGCCGCGCCAGATGCGCCCGGCCAGCGCCGCGGTTTGCATCCAGGCGCGCCGGGGCAGCGAACGCAGCGTCTCCATGCTCAAGCGGTCCGGCCCATCTGCTGCATCCACAGCTGGTTATAGACGAGATTGCGCGACAGCAGCTCCGCATGGGTGCCGATATCGACCGCCTTGCCCATGTCCATCACGATGATGAAGTCCGCGTCGCGGATGGTCTGCAGCCGGTGGGAGATCACGATCGTGGTGCGGCCCTTGGCGATGCGGCCGAGATTGCGCACCACCACCGCCTCGCTTTCGGGGTCGAGCGCGCTGGTCGCCTCGTCGAAGATGATGACGCGCGGCTGGCGCAGCAAGGCGCGCGCGATCGACAGCCGCTGCTTCTGCCCGCCCGAAAGATTGGTGCCGCCTTCTTCGAGCTGGGTGTCGTAGTGCTGCGGCAAAGCCTCGATGAAGTCGTCCGCGCCGGCCGCGCGCGCCGCCGTCACGATGTCCTCGAAGCTCGCCGTCGGCAGGCCCATGCGGATGTTTTCCTTCACGGTGCCGCGGAACAGGAACGGGTCCTGCGGCACCACGCCGGTCTGGGCGCGGAAATAGGCGAGATCGATGTCGCGCAGATTGTGGCCGTCGATGCGCACCGAGCCCTCGGTCGGGAAATAGAGTCCCTGCAGCAGCGCCGACAGCGTCGTCTTGCCCGAGCCGCTGCGGCCCACCACGCCGACAAAGGCGCCGGCCGGGATCGTCGCGGAAAATCCGTCCAGCGCGGGACGTTCGGTGTTGGGATAGCGGAAGACGACGTTGTCCAGGTCGATGGCGCCGGCGATGGCCGGCGTCAGCCCGCGCGCCAGGCTCTGTTCGACCGGGCGGTTCATGACCTCGCCCAGCATGTCCACCGACATCAGGACTTCCTGGTAATTGTTGAGCAGGCCGATGAATTGCAGGATCGGCGCCGTCACCCGCCCCGACAGCATGTTGAACGCGACCAGCTCGCCCACCGTGAGCTTGCCGGCGAACACCAGGAAGGTGCCGGTCACCACGATCGCGATGGTCAGCGCGCGATCGACGAATTGCGACAGCGTGTTGGCGACGAGCGAGATCTTGCCGACTTCGACATAGGTGCGGATCGCCTGCGCCGCGGCCGCCTCCCAGGCCTCCTGGCGCCGCGGTTCGAGATTCAACGATTTCACGGTCCGCATGCCGTGGATGCTTTCGACCAGCAGCGACTGGCGCGCCGCTTCGGCCTGGTACAGCTTGCGCAGGCGCCGCCGGTAGGGGCCGATGATGAGGCCGATGAAGAGCGCCAGCAGCAGCGACACGCCCAGCACGACGAGCGTGAGCTCGCCGCTGTAGTAGATGAGCAGCGGCAGGAAGACGAACAGCGCCGGCAGGTCGAGCAGCGTCATCAGCAGCTTGCCGGTCAGGAATTCGCGGATCTGCGAGGCCTGCTGCATGTGCTTGGTGATGACGCCGGCCGGCAGGCGCTCGAAGAAGCCGATCGGCAGCGCCATCAGATGGCGGAAGGTCGTGCGCGCCAGCCGGATGTCGATCCGGCTCGACCCGCGCAGCATGAAATAGCCGCGCAGCCAGTTCATGGTGGCGTCGAACATGGTCGCGAGCACCACGCCGCAGCCGATCACGACGAGCGTCTGCACGCCCATATGCACCAGCACCTTGTCGATCACGAGCTGGAAGAAGATCGGCACCGCGAGCGCCAGCACGTGCAAGGTGAGCGCCGCCACGATGACGTTGGCGAACAGGCTGCGCTGGCGCCAGAATTCGGGGATGAACCAGCGCAGCCCGAAGGGCTGGCTCTCGTCGGTCAGCTTGAAATTGCGCCGCAGCAGGACGATCTCGCCGGTCCAGTGCTGCTCGAACTCCACGCGGCTGAGCTTGAAGAGATTGGCGTCGGGAACGCGCGGGTTGAAGATGGTGATGAGGTCGTCGGGCTCGCGCGCGTCGCCGCTCGGCACCGCCGCCTCGATGCCGGGCGGATGCAGCACGACGACATAGGCGCCGTTCGAAAGCCGCGCCAGGAACGGGGTCGTCGATTTGAAGCGCGGCAGGTGCTCCCACCTGGTCTTGTGCACCGCGCTCTTCATGCCCTCGTCGAGGGCGATGCGTGCGAGCGCCGCGGCGGAGGGCTCCGCCTCGCCGCCATAAATGTGCAACAGGCGCGGCAGGCTCCAGTCCAGGCCGAAATGGCGCGCCACCGCGCACAGGGCCTTGATGCCGGTCTGCTGGCCGGCATGGTCGGAGCGCAGATCGCCGCCGTCCTGCGGCGCCGGCGGCGCATCCGCGCGGCGGGCGCCGTCGCGCCCCGGCGACGCGGATTTGCCGGCCCGCAACTCGATACTCTCGCTGGATCGATCGCTCATCAGGGAAAGGGTTTGGCGGTGGCCTCGGTGCTCAGGGGACCGGCGGGATCGCGCGCCGGCTGCGACGGCGCGCCGGCGGACGCGGGCATGATGGTCTCGATTGTGGCGGTCTGACTGCCGTCCGGCTGCCTTGTCGTCATCTTCGAGACCGCCTGCATCGCCTCCTGCAGCTTTCCGCCGGTGCGCAGGAAACCTTCGACGCTCATGATGATCCGTTGCCGGAACATCGCCTTGGGCTGGCCGCTCGCATCGCGCTCCGTCGGCGACAAGGTGACGAAATCGATTCGCAAAGTCGTGCCGATGATCGTGATCGCTCCTATCCCGTCCGCAAATATCTGATCGTCCATGTCCCCCCCGCAGGAACCGTTCTTGAACGCTTGAGCCGCCGCTTCCAGTCTAGTGGAAATGGATCGGCAAGTCTTGCGCGTCCGCAAACCATGGTTGCCCGCGCCGGTTCCCGCATTGGCCTTGACGGGCCGTATTTGGCAGTCTTGGGCGGCGGCCGGGGAAATGTCCGCGCTTCTTTCGGTCAACCGAATGCAGCTAGCAAGGGGTGGTCGCCTTGACGATGGAACTTGATTTCGCGGGGCGTCGCGCCGCCGCCGCGGCGGTGCGGGCCCTTGGCCGCCGCGTTGCGCTGCTCGTGCCTCTGCTGCTTCTGAAGGGCGGACCGGCGGGGGCCTCGGGCGCGGACGAATGGTGGTTAAAATGCGTCGCGATCCCGAACGACCATGCCCGGCTCGCCTGCTTCGACGGCGCGGTGCCGCGGGCGCGGATCGCGGTCGTGGTCGGGCGCCAGGCCGCTACGACAACGACAACCGCAACGGCGTTGCCACCCTTCCCCGATCGCATGCCGTCACAGCGCGCGGAACGCCCGCGCTTGCGCTTCTCGCTCGGCTATGGCCTGGGCATCGCCAGCCATGACGGCACGTTCATCGTGCAGCATGGCCATCTGCACCTGCTCTCCGGTTTCGGAAATGCCGGCGAGTCCTTCGATGCGCAGGCCTGGATGCAGGGCTGGCCCCGGCGGGATTGGGCCGTCGGTCTCGAATATTTTCACATGCAGAATATCGGCAGGATCGGTCTGGATCTGCCGTTCGGCTTGTCCGTCCTGACCGATCCGGTCGATGCGA
>DASWOE010000248.1:0-9302 GCA_036398875.1 Rhizomicrobium sp. | reverse complement strand
TATCCCGCAGCGCGCGCTCGCGCACATTGCCGAGCTTGAACTTGCGCGATTCCAGCGACGGGCACCCCTTGATCGATCCGTCGGCCTCGATGCCCATGACGGTAGCGCCGGCATCGCAGCCCGTCCAATGCCGTTCGGCCTGGGCGAAGCCGCGGAAGAGCTGCTCATAGGGGCCGAAATAGCCGATATTGTTGCCGACGATCGGGACCAGGCCATGCGCCCGGCCGCGCATGCAGAGCGCCGCGATCCGCGGCATGACCTCCAGCAGGTCGTGGGGCTGGAGCAGGATCGCGTCGTTGTCGACGGCGTTTCCCATCGCGACCGTCAATTGCAGCTGCCAGTGGCCGACGCCTTCGGCGACGAGGGCATCGAAGACCGCATCGAGGCAATCCTTCGACAGCGCGTTGACCTGGGTGTTGACGCTGAGATTGAGGCCGAGCGTCCTGGCGTGGCGGATGGCGCCGATCGCATGCGCATAGGAGCCGCGCACGCCGCGGATCGCATCGTGGACGGCCTCCGTCCCGTCGATGGAGACGCCCAATCCGCGCAGGCCGGCAGCGGCCGCCGCCGTGAGCTTGGCGAGGGTCAGCGCGCGGCCGCCCGTCTGAACCGCGCAATAAAGGCCGCGCTTGGCGATGGCGGCCACGATCCGAAGCCAGTCGCGCCGCAGATAGGCCTCGCCGCCGATGAGCGTGATCTCGCGCGTGCCGGCATCGGCCAGCGCCTCGACCACATCGAGCGCCTGGCTTGTGTCGAGCTCGTCGCGCCGCGGCGCGCCGGCGCGCGAGCCGCAATGGCCGCATTTCAGGTTGCAGGAGAGCGTGATCTCCCAGACGACATGCACCGGCGTTCGCCGCTGCCTGTCGCCTTCGGTGCGCCAGCGAACGACCACGCGCGGCTCCCGTCCCGGACGGCGGCCGGCGACGCAGCGCCGGCGGCGCCTATTTGCCCTTGTTCCTGGCGATCTCGATCTTCAGCACCGCGAGCGCGGACGCGACGTCGCCATATTCGGCGAGGTGCTGCTCGGCGGCCTTGGCGACCGCCTCCATCTGCTTCACGTCGCCGCTGGCGACGGCCTGCTGAATCCCGACGGCGTATAGCGGAATGAAGCTCATTGCCTGGCCTCCATTGCCGGCCCACCCAGGGCCTGACGTTGCGGACGATATGTCTAGGCGGTCACGTGCGGATGCCTGCCGCCCTTGTGCTTGGCGATCTCGACCTTCAAGACCTCCAGCGACGTGCGGACATCGCCGTATTCCTTGATGTGCTGTTCCGCCGCCCTGGCCACCGCTTCCATTTCCTTGAGGTCGCCGCCGGCGATGGCCTGCTGGATGCCGACGCCGTACAGGATAGTCGTCGCCATGTCCTTGTCCTCCACGATCGATATAGAACGAATACAATAATTATACCGGATCGACAATCGATTACTTTAAGCATTACATAATATTTGGATTATCATTACAGAACTGATTGTTGACGGCGCCCTTCTTCGCGTCGTTTCGAGACCGCTTCCGCGGGAGCCGCCATGCCGTTTCCGGCCGCATCGCGTGCCGACCGTTCCGGCGGCGATCTGGCCCGCGCGGTGCGCCTCTATCATGACGGCGCGATCGACCTTGCCGAGGCGCGGCTCGAATGGCGGTTTTTCGGCGCCTCCCGCTGCCCTCTGGAGGAGCCGATCGGCGCGGCCCTGGCGCGTCTCGGCGTCCACAAATTCGAGGAAGACGCGGGGCGCTACGATGTGATCCGCGCCGCCCTGCGGCTCCTGCCGCGATCCGGACTGACGCTGCTCGATATCGGTTCGGGAAGCGGAAGGCTGATGCTCTATGCAGCCTGCCTCGGGGCGCGCCGCGTGCACGGCATCGAAATCCTGGCGCCGCGCGCGGCATTCGCGCGCGCGGCCGCGGCGGCCCACGGATTGTCGGAGGTCGCGGTCATGCGCGGCGACGCCCTGCGGCTGGCATGGCCCAAGACGGACGCATTGATCGCGATGAATCCGTTCTATCCGTCGGCCTATCCCCTGCTGCGCGAACGGCTGATCGACCACGCCCGGGCGCACGATCCGGCGATCGTCGCCGCTTCGACCTTGCGCGACAGCCTCGCGGCCGATCCGGCCTTCAATCTCGTCGCCGAGGCGGCGGTCGGTTGGATCAAGCTGGGCGCCTTCGCGCTGCGCCGGGTTCGACAAAGGCGAAGGCCCGGCTAAGCTGGCGGCCGCCCCACAGCGGCCAACGGAGACCGGTCATGCCCCGCAGCGATACCAGCCCGCCCGCCGGGACCGAAGACCGGCGCATCGCGGTGCGCGGCGACACGCTTGCCGTCTGGGACCGGCCGGGCGACCGCCTTCCTTTCGTGCTGCTCCATGGCAATGGCTGCTCCAAGGAGGCGTTTCGCGCGCTGTTCGACGCCGACGCCCTGGCGGAGCACCGGCTGGTGGCGTTCGACCTGCCGGGCTGCGGCCAATCGAGCGACGCGGCCGCGCCGGAGACGACCTATTCCTTGCCGGGCCTGGCCGATCTGGCGGTGGACGCGGTCGCGGCGCTGGGCGTCGGGCGCCATGTGCTGCTCGGCTGGTCGCTGGGCGGCCATGTCGCGATCGAGACGATCCTGCACGGGAGCCGTGCGGCGGGGATCGTCCTGACCGGCACGCCGCCCTGCGGACCCGATCCGGCGGAGATCGGGGCGACCTTCCTGCCCGTGCCCGGCGCCGAATTCATGACAGCGGAGAATCCGAGCGCCGAGACGCGCGCAGCCTTCGCGAAGACGGTCTATGCGCCGGCGGCGCCGGGCGCGGCGCTGGCGCAGGCCTGCGAGCGCGCCGACGGAAAGCTTCGCAAATATTTCTTCGGCTATGTTTTTGCCCATCCCGAACTGGAGCCGCAGCGCATGACGGTGGCGAATTGGCCGCGCCCCATCGCGCTGGTGCAGGGACCGCACGAGCCGTTCTTCGATCCGAAGGCGCTGGACGGCATGGCGTGGGGCAATCTGTGGCGCGGCGGCACGCAGTGGATCGAAGGCGCCGGCCACGCGCCGCATGTCAGCCATCCGCAGACTTATGCGCGGGTGCTGGCGGCGTTCGCGGAAGATCTTGTCGGGGCGGATGCTCAGAGCTAGCGCTGCCAAAAATTCTCACGGGATTTTTGTGATTCAAACTGACGACGACCCGCTCAGCGCAGATTCCCGCAGAAGCGCTGGATGCGGCGGCAGGCTTCTTCCAGTGCCTTGTTCGAGGTCGCATA
The DNA here is from genome assembly GCA_036398875.1 of Rhizomicrobium sp. Taxonomy (GTDB): domain Bacteria; phylum Pseudomonadota; class Alphaproteobacteria; order Micropepsales; family Micropepsaceae; genus Rhizomicrobium. Next base: position 6,066 of record DASWOE010000248.1, on the reverse strand, counting down.
GGAGATGCGGAAGAACGGCGACAACCCGAACGCGGCGCCATGCACCACCGCGACACCCTCCGTTTCGAGCAGCGCGTCGGCGAAATCGCCGTCGCTCGCGATGGTCTTTCCTTCCGGCGTCGTCTTGCCGATGAGCTTGCGCACCGACGGATAGACGTAGAACGCGCCTTCGGGCTTGGGACATTCGATGCCGGCGCACTGGTTCAGCATCGAGACGACGAGATCGCGCCGCTCCTCGAATATCTTCTGGAATTTCGGGATGAAATCCTGCGGCCCGTTCAGCGCCTCCACGCTCGCCCATTGCGAGATCGAGGCGGCGTTGGAGGCCGATTGCGACTGCAGCTTCGCCATCGCCTTGATCAGCAGCTCGGGACCGGCGCAATAGCCGATGCGCCAGCCGGTCATCGAATAGGCTTTCGACACGCCGTTCATCGTCAGCGTGCGGTCGTAGAGGCCGGGCTCGACCTCGGCGACGGTGGAGAACTCGAACCCGCCATAGACGAGATGCTCGTACATGTCGTCGGTCAGGATCCAGACCTGCGGATGGCGCATCAGCACATCGGTCAGCGCCTTCAACTGCTCGCGCGTATAGCAGGCGCCGGTCGGGTTGGAGGGCTGGTTGAAGATCAGCCATTTGGTCTTCGGCGTGATCGCGGCCTCCAGCGCCTGCGGCGTCAGGCGGAAGCCGTCCTCCAGCCGGGCCTCGACGACCACCGGCCTGGCGCCGGCGAGCAGCGCGATGTCGGGATAGGAGACCCAATAGGGCGCGACGCAGATCACCTCGTCGCCGGGGTTCAGCGTCGCCATCAGCGCGTTGAAGATGATTGCCTTGCCGCCGGGCGCCACGAAGGTCTGCGCGATGGCGTAGTCGAGATTGTTCTCGCGCTTGAACTTGGCCGCGACGGCCGCGCGCAGCTCCGCAATGCCCTCGACCGCCGTGTATTTCGTCTCGCCGCGGCGGATGGCGGCGATCGCCGCCTCCTTGATGTTGTCCGGCGTGTCGTGATCGGGCTCGCCCATCGCCAGCCCGATGATGTCCTTGCCCGCGGCCTTCAGGTCGCGCGCCTTCTGCGACGCCGCGATGGTCGGCGAAGGCTGGATGCGTTGAAGCGATTGCGCGAGGAAGCCCTGGGGCAGCGGCTTGGGAATCGACATGGGGTCCGGTGCTTTCGAAACAGGGCGTTGACCTATCAATCCTTGGGCGCCGGGCACAAGGGCAAATGGCCCGGTGACGGCCGCCGGCGAGCCGCTATGAGCAATTCGCCGGGGCCGGCATATTGTTGCGCGACCGATTCGGGGAGCGCCGCGATGCGGGCCTGGCTAGCACTGTTGTTCGTCGCCCTGACGCTTGCGTCCTGCTCCAAGCCGGCCCCGCCGGCCGGCCGCTGGGAGGGCACCTATGAGGACGCCGACACCTTCATCGCCGCCCGGCTGGAGATCGGGACGGATGGCGGCGTGCGCATCAGCGCGCCCGACGTGACCGATTCGACGATCTCCGGCGACGACGACCGCGTCCAGATGCGCCAGAACATGGCGGCAAGGCTGGCCGGAAGCTGGGGCGAGGTGGCGCCGCGGGCGATGGACTTCGACGGCACGACGTTCCGCAAGCCGGGCGGCATCGCACCGCAGATCGAGTGGGACGCGCAGGGCAAGACCATGACGCTCTATGTCTATCTGGGGACACGGCGGGCGATCAAAATCCCGCTGCGGCCGGTCGGCGATTTCAGCGACAATCCCTGGGGTTCGTAAGGCCCGCGGCCGTTCATTTCAGGAACGCGAAACCGGCCGCGCCGACCAGGCAGGCAAAGGCGGCGACGTGGTTCCAGCGGATCGCCTCGCCCAGATAGAGCACCGAAAAGCCGGCGAACACGACCAGGGTGACCACTTCCTGGATCGTCTTGAGCTGCGCCGGCGAATAGACGCGCTGGCCGTAGTGATTGGCCGGGACGGCGAAGCAATATTCGAAAAAGGCGATGCTCCAGCCCGCCAGGATCAGCAGCCAGACCGGGGTGTTCGGGAAGCGAAGCTGGCCGTACCAGGCGAAGGTCATGAAAACGTTGGACGCGCAGAGCATCAGGATCGGAAAGATCATCGGCCAGGTCATGGGGCGCCTCTCTGGAAAATCGGGCAACGCGGCGTCTGGCGCCTCGTTCCCGTCATGGACGAGCGATACCGGTCGATGGCATAATGCACCGGTTCGCGAGCCTTATGGAGGCCGGCATGAACGTCCGCATTCCATCCATGCTTGCCGCGGCGCTGGTCGCGCTATGCCCCACCGCCGCCATGGCCGCCGTGACCGTGCTTGGCGGGGGGCCGGCGGTGCTCTGCTACCAGGCGGCCGATCAAGGCCTGCCGGCAGCCGACAATCTGATCTATTGCAATCTGGCGCTGTCGGGACCGCTGACGCCGCGCGACCGCGCCGCCACCTATGTCAATCGCGGCGTGCTCAAGCTGGGCGAGCGCCGATATGAGGATGCCGCGTCGGACTTCAATGCGGGCCTGGCGATCAACGACCGGATGGGCGAAGGCTATGTCGATCTGGGCGCGACGGAAGTCGGCCGGCGACTCTATGCCGATGCGGTGACGCACATCACCAGGGGCCTGACGCTCGGCACCAAGCAGCCGCAGGTCGCCTATTTCGACCGCGCCATGGCCCATGAGGCGCTGGGCGAGGTGAGGGCGGCCTATGACGATTACCGCCAGGCGCTGAGCGTGGCGCCGGACTTCAAGCCGGCCAGCAACGAGTTGAAGCGCTTCACGGTCACGCAAAAGCCCAGCGGCACCTGACCGTTCGCCTACATTGCCGTTTTTTGTTTCGCGGCGGCGCTTGGCGGCACGAGGCCAGCGACAGTCGGTTACAATTTCCGTCTTTGCCCTCTGCTGCATTGCGCCCAAACTGCGACCGTCGCTTTTCCGACGATTTGCCCGTGCCCTCAAGGCGCTCCAGTCCGGGCACGGTCGAAGGGCGGCCGGACCGGCTGAGACGCCCCCAAGTCTTTGCATTCGGTCCGGCCGCCCACCCCCTTGCGAAGGCTCGGAAACGCCAATTGTCGCGGCCCATCGGACCGGTGCCGTGGTCCTTGCGTTCGGCCTTGCAGGCGTTATCTAAGTCGAGCCTGTTGGGGCCTACCCAGAGAGTCTCCATGAAATTCCTTACGCGCTCGTCCTCGCTGGCCGTCCTCGCCTTGCTGGCCGCCGGCTGCACCACGCCGCCGCCGGAACCGCTGAAACCGGGCGATTTGCCGCCCGGTTTCACCGCGCCGACCACGCCGGACATGGCCAACGCCCCGATCTGGCCCACCACGGACTGGTGGACCGGGTTCAAGGCGGCCGAGCTGCCGGCGCTGGAGGCGACCGCGCAGGCCGAGAATCTCGACCTGCAGGCCGCCACGGCGCGCGTCCTGCAGGCGCAGGCCAATACCGGCATCGCCGGCGCGGCCCTGTTCCCCACGCTGAACGCCACCGGCCAGGCCCAGCGCAGCGGCAACAACACCAAGACCGTCTTCGGCGGCAACACCTCGAACACCTTCGGCATCGGCGCGCAGGCGAGCTATGAGGTCGATCTGTGGGGACTGAACCGCGACCAGCTGCACGCGGCCGAGGAATCCGAACTCGCGGCGCGCTATGCCAAGCAGACCGTCGCGCTCACCATCACCGCCGACGTCGCCAACACCTATATGGACGTGCTGGCGCTGCGCGAGCGCGTCACCATCGCCAAGGCCAATATCGACGCCGCCAAGCGCATCCTCACCATCACCGAGGCGAAGGTGACGAACGGCGTGTCCTCCAACCTCGAACTGGCGCAGCAGCGCGCCCAGGTGGCGGGCGAGGAGGCTGCGATTCCGGCGCTGGAGGAACAGGAGCGCGAGGCGCGCTATGCGCTGGCCATCCTGCTCGGCCGCGCCCCCGAAGGCTTCGACGTCACGGGGGTCAATCTCGACGGCCTCCTGGCGCCGGCCGTGCGGCCCGGGCTTCCCGCCGCGTTGCTGGAGCGCCGGCCAGACGTCGCGCAAGCCGAAGCGCAGCTGCGCGCGGCGCATGCCAATGTCGATGCGGCACGGGCCGCGTTCCTGCCGCAGATCGGCCTCAGCGGCACCGTCACGCAGCTCTTCAATCCGTCCAGCCTCGCCTGGTCCATCGGCGCCTCGCTGTTGCAGGCGGTGTTCGACGGCGGGCGGTTGAGTTCGGAAAGCGACCTGGCCAAGGCGCAGCAGACCGAGCTGCTGGTCGATTACCGCAAGACCGTGTTCAGCGCGCTGAGCGACGTAGAAAGTTCGATCGGCCAGGCGACGTCGCTGACCGATCAGGAGCGGCTGGTGACCGAGGAGGTGACCAACGCCCAGGAGGCCTATCGCATCTCCGAGCTGCAATATCGCGAAGGCGTGACCGACCTTCTGACCGTGCTGCAGACGCAGCAGACGCTGTTCACCGCGCAGGACCAGCTGGTGCAGATCAAGCTGGCGCGGCTGCAGGCGAACGTGTCGCTCTACCGCGCGCTGGGCGGCGGCTGGACCGTGGCCACCGACGCCAACGCGGCGCCGGACCAGGACTGGAGCCCGCTATAGCCCTCTATTGGTGCCCGATGATCGGGCGGGGCTTGTAGCCGGCGGACAGCGCCGAGACCTCTTCGGGCTTCAGCTTCACCGAAACCGCCGCAATGGCATCGTCGAGATGCTTCATCTTGGAGGCGCCGACGATCGGCGCCGTCACCACCGGCTGGTGCAGGAGCCAGGCCAGCGCGATCTGCGCCGGCGTCACGTCCTTCTCCTTCGCCATCGCATCGACGCGGTCGCGGATCGCGTAATCGGTCTCCGTCAGCGTGTCGCCGTTGAGGAAATAGGAATCGGACTTGGCGCGCGCGGTCTGGGCCTGGCCGTCGCGGGCCCGGTTGCCGGCGAGGAAGCCGCGCGCCAGCGGGCTCCACGGAATGACGCCGATGCCGCCATCGCGGCAAAGCGGCAGCATCTCGCGCTCCTCCTCGCGATAGACGAGGTTGTAGAAGTCCTGCATCGAGACGAATTTCGTCGCGCCCATCTTCTCCTGGGTGTGGAGATATTTCGCGAACTGCCAGGCATACATCGACGAGGCGCCGATATAGCGCGCCTTGCCGGCCTTCACGACGTCGTGCAGGGCCTCGATCGTCTCCTCGACCGGCGTGGTCGGATCGAGGCGGTGGATCTGATAGAGATCGACATGATCGGTGCCGAGCCGGCGCAGCGAATTGTCGATGCCGGCCATGATGTGCTTGCGCGACAGGCCGCGGTCGTTGACGTCGTCGCTCATCACGCCGCAGATCTTGGTCGCGAGCACGATGTCGTCGCGCTTGGCGAAATCCTTCAGCGCCTTGCCCAGCACCTCCTCGCTGCGGCCGAGCGAATAGACGTCGGCGGTGTCGAAGAAATTGATCCCCGCCTCCAGCGCGCGCCTGATGAAGGGCCGCGCCTCCTCCTCGCCCAGCACCCAGTCGCGCCAATTGGGCGAACCGTAGGTCATGGCGCCGAGGCAGATGCGCGAGACTTTCAGACCGGTATTGCCGAGACGCGTGGTTTCCATGGCTGCTCTCCGATTGCCGTCGAAGGGAGTTTAGCAATGTCGGGAGCGCGGCGCAGCACGACAGTCGTCGCGAAGCGTCGCGGCTAGAATCCGAATACCCATCCCGCGATCTTGGGTATCAGCCCATCGAACACCAGCGGCGCGTCGGTCACCGCGAGATTGATGCAGGCCGGGCCGGGATCGGCGGTCGGCTTGTGCTTGATCTGCGGCGTGGTCGATTGGACGTCGCCGGGCGCGTAGCGGCCGGACGCGTCGCTGTAACTGCCGGTCAGCACCAGCGTCCATTCCTCGCCGCGATGGGTGTGGGTCGCGACCGCGGCGCCGGGCATGGCACGGATCAGCCGGGCGCGGGTGCCGGACCTGGTCACCAGCGGACAATGCGATAGGCCGGTGGTGATCGTCTGCCAGGGCACCGACGCGAAATCGGCGCCGACATAGGGCCGCAGCGGCGCGGGAACATCGCCCGCGCGCGGGACGCCGCGCGGGGCCGGTGCGCACGGCGCGTCGAGCCGG
>DASWOE010000247.1:0-4532 GCA_036398875.1 Rhizomicrobium sp. | reverse complement strand
GGGTCCGGCAAGACTTGGCGCGGCGTTGCGTCCAGATTCTCGATGCCCTTCATCAGGCTCGGACGCTGGACGATCTGAGGTTGCCCGGCCTGCGGCTTCATCCCGACAGCCGTTACAAGCCGGTGAGATGGCGAGTGGATGTCAATGGACCGTGGCGGATCACGTTCGAGTGGAACGACGGCGAAGCGCGCAAGATCGACCTCGTCCAGGACCACTGAACCCAAAATCGAGCGGCGCCCGACCCATCCGGGTGAGTTGTTCCGCGATATCGTCCTGCCCGAGCTCAAGCTTTCGGTCAGCGAGGCGGCGCGCCAGTTGGGCGTGTCGCGTCAGACGCTTCATGCGATCATGTCGGGGCGCTCGGCGGTCACCGCCGAGATGGCGCTGCGCTTCGGACGGTTCTGCGGCAATGGTCCCGGGCTCTGGATGCGGATGCAACAAGCGTTCGATCTGTGGCAAGCGCAGACACAGCTCAAAGGCGAGTTGGACCGCATACCGGTCCATAGCATCGCGGCTGAATAACAAGCGGCGGACGCCCCCCTCCACCGCTCTGCGGTCCCCCTCCCCCCGTTGCCGCGGGGGAGGAACACTATTGCAACCCCAGCTTCTGCTTCAGATAGACGAAGGAGAGCCCCCACATCTCGGCCGCGAGCTTGTGGTTGGCGCCGGCGGAGTGGCCGCCATCGGTGTTCTCGAAGAACAGCACGTCGTCGCCATAGGACTCCATCTTCGCCGCCATCTTGCGCGCGTGCACCGGCGTCACGCGGTCGTCGCTGGTCGCGGTGGTAAACAGGATCGGCGGGTATTTCACCCCGGGCTTCACGTTCTGATAGGGCGAGTATTTCAGGATATAGGCGCGCGCCTTCGGGTCCGCCGGATCGCCGTACTCGTCCGCCCAGGACTGGCCGGCGCCGATCTGGGTGAAGCGGCTCATGTCGATCAGCGGCACCTGGCACACCACGGCGCCGAACAGGTCGGGGTTCTGCACCATCGTGGCCGAAACCAGCAGGCCGCCATTGGAGCCGCCCATGATGCCGAGCTGCCTGGGCGTGGTCAGCCCGCGCTTGATCAGATCCTTCGCCACGGCGGCGAAATCGTCGAAGGCGTGCTGGTGGTTCTCGAACCGCGCCGCCTCGTGCCAGGCGGGGCCGAACTCGCCGCCGCCGCGGATGTTCGCCACGACATAGATGCCGCCATGCGCCATCCACAGCGTGCCGAAATTGGCCGAATAGTCCGGCGTCAGCGAGATCTGGAAGCCGCCATAGCCGTAGAGGATGGTCGGCGCCGGGCCGCTCAACGCCTTCGGCCGGGTGACGAAATAGGGGATCATCGTGCCGTCGGCGGAGGCGACCTGGAACTGTTCGGTCACCAGCCCCGAAGCATCGAAGCGGGCCGGCAGCGATTTGATCGGCGCCGGATGGTCGTCACCCTTGTCGAAATAGAGCGTGGACGGCGTGAGATAGCTCTCGAAGCCGAACATCGCCTGCGGCCCGAAATCGTTGGTCGCGGCGATCGTCGCCGACCCGTTCGCCGGCAGGCCGAGCGTGTCGTGCTTCCAGGTGCCGTCGCGCTGCGGCCGCAGGACATGGATCGATCCGGTGACGTTGTCGAGAACCGAGAGATAGACCGCGTCGCGGCCGGCGGAGACCTCCTCGATCGCGCTGCGCGGACCGGGCGCATAGAGCGTCTGCGGATGGCTGCCGTCCAGGGCGGTCGCGAGCAGCGCGCCCTGCGCGAAGGTGCCGGCCGGCGTCTGCCAGGGCTGGCGCAGCGTGACGAGCAGATGGTCGCCGACCATGCCCCGGACCTCGGCGGAGAGCGGCAGATCAAGCTTGGTCAGGGTTCCGTTCGCGGCGACGCGATAATATTCGCTCTCGAAAAAGCTGACGCCGCGCTGGACCAGCGCCAGCTTGCCGTCCGGCGTGGTCATCACGAAGGACCCCACCGAAATGTCCTCGGGCTTGCCTTCGAGCAGGGTCTTGGCGGCGTCGAGGGCCCGGCCGCGGTGCCACATCTTCACGAGACGCGGATAGCCCGATTTGGTCAGCGTGCCGGGTCCGAAATCGGTCGCGACAAGGATCGTGTCGTCGTCGAACCAGCTCGCCCCCGACTTGGCATTGGCCAGCGTGAAGCCGTCCTTGACGAAAGTCTTCGACCTCAAATCGAACTCGCGGACGACATGGCTGTCGCCGCCGTCGCGCGACAGCGACACCAGGCAGCGGGTGAGATCGGGGGTGCAGTCGGCGCCCTCCCAGATCCAGTTCTCGTGCTCGTCGGCGGAGAGCTTGTCGATGTCGAGGATCGTCTCCCAATGCGGGGCCGCGGTCTGGTAGTCGGCGATGGTGGTGCGGCGCCACACGCCCTTGGGATTGGCGGCGTCCTGCCAGAAGTTGAAGGCGCTGTCATGGGCGATGCTGGCATAGGGGATCCGGTCGGTGGCATCGAGCACCTTGAGCACCGCGTCGTAATCGGTCTGATAGCGCGGATCGGCCTTGAGCACGTCGCGGGTGCGCGCGTTCTGCTCGGCCACCCAGGCGAGCGGCTTGGCGCCATGCACCTCTTCGAGCCACAGATAGGGATCGGTCTCTTCCGCCATCGCCACCATTCCGGTCAGGGCCATGGCGCCAAGCGCCAGGATCCAAGGGTTCCGCATCGATTCGTCTCCATCACACACACCGGGCGAACTCACGCCGCCAAATCGCTGGCGATGCAAGAGGCGCGTGTCTATATAGCGCCCCATGACCGCATTCCTCAAAATGCACGGGCTGGGCAACGATTTCGTCGTATTCGACGCGCGAAAGCAAGGGCTTAGCATGGACGCGGCGACTGCGCGGGCCGTCGCGGACCGCCACCGCGGCATCGGCTGCGATCAGGTGATTGTGATCGCGCCGGGACATGACGGCGCCGATGCGACCATGCGGGTGCGCAATCCGGACGGCAGCGAAGTCGAGCAATGCGGCAATGCCACGCGCTGCGTCGCGCGGCTGCTGATGGACGAGACCGGCAAGAAGGCGGTGCGGATCGACACGCTGGGCGGACCGCTTCTGTGCCGCGAGGCCGGCGACGGCGACGTCACCGTGGATTGGGGCAAGGCCAGGCTGATGTGGGACGAGGTGCCGATGGCGCATGCCGCGGACACCAATCTGTTCGCGCTCGACGTCGATGGGGAGCGCCATGTCGCGAGCGCGGTGTCGGTGGGCAATCCCCATGTCGTGCTGTTCGTCGCCGACGCCGAGACGGCGCCGGTGGCGACGCTGGGACCGCGGATCGAGAGGCATCCGATGTTCCCCGAGCGCACCAATGTCGAATTCGTCAGCGTCGAGAACAAGGAACGGCTGCGCATGCGGGTGTGGGAGCGCGGCGCCGGGATCACCCAGGCCTGCGGCAGCGGCGCCTGCGCGGTGGCGGTGGCGGCGCACCGGCGCGGCCTGACGGGACGCAAGATGGACATCGTGCTCGACGGCGGCACGCTGCATCTGGAGCTGCGCGAGGACGACGACCACATCCTGATGACCGGACCGTCGATGCTGTCCTTCCGCGGCGAGATCGATCTGCGGGCCTTGACCGCGTGAGCGCGCAGATCGTCACCTTCGGCTGCCGGCTCAACACCTATGAGTCCGAGGCGATCCGGATGCGGGTGGCCGAGGCCGGCATCGAGGATGCGGTGATCTTCAACACCTGCGCCGTCACCGCCGAAGCGGTGCGCCAGTCGCGCCAGGCGATCCGCAAGGCGCGGCGCGAGCGGCCCTCGGCCAGGATCATCGTCACCGGCTGCGCGGCGCAAACGACGCCCAAGACCTATGGCGACATGGACGAAGTCGATCTGGTGCTGGGCAATCGCGAGAAGCTCGATCCGCTTGCCTGGCAGGCGCCGGCCGGCGCGCGCCTGCAGGTCGGCGACATCTTCGCGCTCAGCGAGACGGCGCCGCACATGGTGGACTGTTTCGAGGGCCATACCCGCGCCTTCCTTGCGGTGCAGAACGGCTGCGATCACCGCTGCACCTTCTGCATCATCCCGTTCGGACGCGGCAATTCGCGCAGCGTGGCGGTGGAGGCCGTGGTCGCGGAGGCGCGCCGGCTGGGCGAGGCCGGCTATCGCGAACTGGTGCTGACCGGCGTCGATCTCACCGCCTATGGCGCGGACCTGCCGGGCGCGCCGACGCTGGGAGAGCTGGTGCGGGCGGTCTTGCGGCAGGTGCCGGACGTGAAGCGGCTGCGGCTGTCTTCCCTCGACAGCATCGAGGCGGACGCGACGCTGATGGCGGCCATCGCGGAGGAAGAGCGGCTGATGCCGCATTTCCACCTGTCGGTGCAATCGGGCGACGATCTGATCCTCAAGCGCATGAAGCGGCGCCACAGCCGCGCCGACACCATCGCGTTCTGCGCGCGTGTGAGGGGCCTGCGGCCCGAAGCGGCGTTCGGCGCCGATCTGATCGCCGGCTTTCCGACCGAGAGCGAAGACATGTTTCAACGGACGATGAAACTGGTCGATGAGGCCGGCCTTTCGACCCTGCATGTCTTTCCGTTCAGCC
>DASWOE010000246.1:0-4896 GCA_036398875.1 Rhizomicrobium sp. | reverse complement strand
GGGGCGATCCGCGCGAGCGCGACGACAAGCGCCAGGCAGGCGGTCGCGAGCAGCGAGCGGGCGTCGATGTCGCTGGCCGGCAGCCGGACGGGGGGCCGGAAAGCGGCCGTTTGCGCCGCCGCGCGGAAGGCGGCGTCGGAGCGGCGCAGCGCGTCGAGCTCCGCGCGCAGGCCCGGATCGGCTGCGAGCAGCCTCTCGACCTCGCGGGTCCGTTCCGGCGGCAGCTCGCCGTCGAGATAGGCGGAGAGTTCGGCGGGGTTCATGGCGCGTCCTCGCTCATAAGGGCCGACAAGGCCTTGCGCGCCAGATGCAGGCGCGACATCACCGTGCCTTCGGGAATTCGCAACGTCTCGGCGAGGTCGGCATAGCGCAATTCGCCGAAATAGCGCAGCCGCAGGATCTCCTGATGCGCGCTCGACAGCCGCGCGATGGCGCGGTCGAGCCGGGCCCAGTCGGGCTCGCCGCTCGCCGGCGGCTCCTGCGCGGCCACGTCATCGCCCAGCGGCTCCGCCTTCCAGCTCTTCTTCTTCCGCATCGCGTCGATGCAGCAATTGCGCAGGATGGCGAACCACCAGCCCTTGAACGGGCGGTCCGAGTCGAACGTCGCCAGCCGCTCCAGCCCGCGCAAGGCGGCCTGCTGCACGGCGTCTTCCGCGTCCGGGGTATTGCGCAACAGCGCACGGGCATAGCCCCCTGCCTGTCCCAGCAGGGGCGCCAGCGCGCGTGCGTATTCGCCCGGCCCGAACACGGTTCAGCTCAGTTTGTGCAGCAGCAGGAAAAGCTGGCCGAACTTGTCGCGCAGCAGGACGATCGCCGTGGCGAACACGGCGACATGGACAGCCGCGAGCGCGAGCGCGAGCTTGGCCCAGCGCGGCGCGGCTGCGCCCTTGAGCGCCAGGATCGCCAGCGCGCCCGCCAACAGCGATTTTTCGATCCCCAGCAGGTTGATGAAGGCCGTCACCGCAAGCGCGAACGCCGCGATGGCCAGCCCGGCGCGCCGCCCGTCCTCGTATGACTGCCCGGTGTGGATTTGGTCTGACATCGGATTGCCTCTCCGGCGGAAATTGCCGCTGATGCCGTAACTACGCGGACCGCGCCGGAATATTCACGGCGCCGCCGGGATGCCGCTCGGCCGGGAACCAATGGGCGCCGGCCAGATTAACGGTATATGCCCATCGTCATGCTCATCGGCGCGGCCGCCGCGCTGTGCTCGACCGTCAGCTTCGCGCCGCAGGCGTGGCAGATCATCCGCACGCGCGAGACCAAGGACATCTCGACCGGCATGTATCTCTTCACCGTCGTCGGCTTCGCGGCCTGGACCGCCTATGGCGTGCTGCTGCGGCAATGGCCGCTGATCGCTTCGAACAGCATCTGCCTGCTGCTCTCCGCCTTCATCCTCGTCATGAAGCTCCTGCCGCAGCGCAAGAAGGATGCGGTGGCCGACGAGATCGAGGAGATCGTCTGAGAGCGCACCTCAGTCCAAATTCACCCGATACACCCGCTTGGCCGTACCGCTGAACAGCGCGTTTTTCTCGTCCGCGCTCGCGTCTTTCGCCAGGATCTTGAACGCGTTCCACAGGCTCGCATAGTCGCAGCCGAAGCGATCGACCGGGAAATTGCTCTCGAACATGCAGCGCCCGGCGCCGAACGCTTCGATGACGGTCTCGACATAGGGCCGCCACTGCTCGGCCAGCACCGCCGAGGGCGGGTCGGCCTCGGCCATGCGGCGCTTGAAGCCGGCGAAGGGCATCGGCAATCCGCCCACTTTCACCACGACATTGGCGCATTTGGACAGCGCGTGGATGTGTTCTTTCCACACCGCGAAACGCGTCTCGCGCTTGCCTTCATAGCGACCGATGCCGAGCGGCGTGCCGACATGGTCGAGCACGATGGTCGTCTCCGGATAGGCGCGGGCGAGATCGACCAGCTCCGGCAATTGCGGCTCCAGTAGCCAGGCATCGAAGGTGAGGCCCAGTCTGTGCAGCACCGAAAAGCCTTCGCGGAACTTTCCGTCGAGATAGAGGCCTTGCGGCACGCGTCCGTGCAGCGGCCCGAGCACATTCGGGTCTTCGTCCCACGAACAGCTCTGTCTTATGCCGCGGAAGCGGCCATGCCCGGCCGCGATATGGGAGCGCAGCGCGTCCTCCACCGTATCGACGCCGCGCCGCAGATCGACATGGCCGACGATGCCGGCGCAGGCGCGCGCCTCGCCATAGAGGCCGCTTGCCGCCATCGCCGCGATGCCGCCCACGAATTCGGTCTCGCCGACGCATTTGAGCGCCTCCGGCCCGTCGGCGCGGTACATCGCGCCGCACTCCATATAGATCGTGCCGCGGATGTTGTGGCCGCTCTTCAGGTCCTTCAGCAGTTCGTCCAGCAGGTAGCGCGGGATGTTGCGGATGATGTCCATGAAGCCGTGCTCGGACGGCGGCAGGTTTTTCAGGATCGCGGTCGGCCGGTCCCACAGATGATGATGCGGATCGACGATCGGCAGATCGGGTTCGAGGATGTGCTCGGGCATGAGTGCCTCTCTAAATTCGTTCGGGTTCCGGCTGCCATATCATGGGCTGGCCTGGCGCCGATATCCATCGCAACAACGAATCTCCCAGGCGGTTCGACGCCGCCGCTTCACAATGGATGTTGAACATTGCTTTCGCCCGATGATGGTCTTCGCGCCGGTTGTCGATTTGGACCTCGACTGCCACATGTCCCAGCTCGTCTCGCAGATAAACCCGCAATCGTGCGTAGCAGTTGGCGTTGCCGGTCAGCGAGCCGATTTCAAAGACTGCCTGATCGGCGCGCGTCTTGGGAAAGTCCATAAGTGCACGGGCGAAATCCGAAAAATATTCGGCATTGGTATAGAACCCCGCGGCGGCGGAAAACCTTCCGTCCGTCGCGGCGAGTTCTACCTGCAAGACCCCGTCTTCGGGATCATTTTCGCCGATCGTTGTAAGGCGAAGCGCAGCTTCGTGCATCGTTCGAAAGCCCGCCTGACATGGACTACGGCGTCAGGACCACGCGGCCGGTGATCTTGCCCGCCCGCAGATCGTCGAGCGTCTGGTTCGCCGCCGACAAGGGCCGCCTCGCATAGGGGATCGGATCGACCTTGCCGGCGCGCACCAGCTCCATCATCTCCCTGGTCTCGCCCAGCGAGCCGGTCATCGACCCGCCGATGGAGATCGTGCGGAAGGGGAACATGGGAATCGGCATGCTCATCGCGCCGCCGAACAGGCCGACGACGATGACCTTGCCGCCGCGCCGCACGCTCTGGCTCGCGAAGGCGAAACTCTTCTCCGAGCCGACGAAATCGACCACGGCATAGGCGCCGCCCTTGGTGTCGGCGATGAGCCGCTTGGCGATGCCGGGCTCGGCGGTGTTGTAGACCGCCGCGGCGCCGGCCTGCTTCGCGGCCTCCAGCTTGGCGTCGTCGATATCGGCCGCCAGCGGCCCCTTGTGGAACAGCGCCTTGGCGAACTGCACGCCCATCATGCCGACGCCGCCGACGCCCACCACCAGCACCTGATCGTCAGGCCCGAGCGCGCCGATCCGCTTCATCGCCGAATAGGCGGTCAGGCCCGAACACATATAGGCGGCGCCCAGCGCCGGATCGGTCTTGCCGTAGTCGATGAGATATTTGGGATGCGGCACGATCACATGCGTCGCGTAGCCGCCGGGCACGCCATTGGAGCAGCCCAGCTGGCGCGAGCCGCCGATGCACAGATTCTCCTCGCCGCGCAGGCAGGAGGGACACTTGCCGCAGCCGATCCAGGGAAACGCGGCATAGCGCGCGCCGATGTCGATGCCCTTCGCGTCCGGACCGACCGCGACGACCTCGCCTTCGATCTCGTGGCCCAGCGTGTGCGGCAGCGCCATGTTCGCCATCGGCAGCTTCGCTCCGCCGCCCAGGTCGAAATAGCCATCCTGGATGTGCACGTCGGAATGGCACACGCCGGCATTGAGCACCTTGAGCAGCACCTCCGTGCCGGTGGGCACCGGCGTCGGCGTCTCGAGCTCCTGCAGCGGCTTGCCGAATTCGGCGATGACCTGGCTTTTCACGCGGGCCTCCCTTCGATTTTTCGAGTTCTGATTTGTTGTCAGTGTGGCATGGCGGTCAGCGGCGGCTCAACCGTTATCGCGGCACGAAATCAAAAACCCGGTGTCATGGCGCGCGAAAGCGGGCCATCCGGAGGAGGCCCCCTTGGCGTCGAAGGCTTCGCCGAGACAAATTTGCCGGCGCAAGAGTGGCGTCAGCCGGGCGGGCCGTTTTCGCGGGCCGTGTGAGACGACACCGCGCGCGCCAGCGCGGCGAATTCCGCAACGGAAAGGTTCTCGGCCCGCGCGGTGGGGTCGATGCCGGCGCCGCGGATCAGCGCCTCGGCATCGGGAACGAGGCTCTTCAGGCTCTGGCGCAGCATCTTGCGGCGCTGGCCGAAAGCGGCGGCGGTCACGCGTTCCAGATCGGCGAGCCGCGCCGGCGCGATCGGCTCCGCCAGGGGTTCGAGGCGCACGATGCTGGAGGTCACGTTCTGCGGCGGCACGAAGGCGCTGCGCGAGACGTCGAACTGGATTTTCGCGGTGGTCCGCCATTGGGCGAGCACCGACAGCCGCCCGTAATGTTCGCCGTCCGGCCTGGCGACGATGCGCTCGGCGACCTCGCGCTGGAACATCAAGGTGAGAGACGACCAGAACGGCGGCCATCTCCTGGCCGTGAGCCACTTCACCAGCAGCGCCGTCCCGACATTGTAGGGCAGGTTGGCGGCAATGCGCACCGGGCCCGCGACATCGGCGAACAATTGCGCTTCGTCGGCCGCCATCGCGTCGCCGCCGACCACCGCCAGGCGGCCGGGATAGGCGGCGGCGATTTCTGCGAGCGCCGGCAGGCAGCGCTCGTCGCGT
>DASWOE010000245.1:0-6426 GCA_036398875.1 Rhizomicrobium sp. | reverse complement strand
GCGGCGCCTGATCGGGCGAACGCGGCCAGGAGAAGGACAGACGACCGCGAAAGTCGTATTGGACGGCGCCGTCGGGCCTGCGGAACAGCAGGTCGGCGACGCCGCCCCCCTCGCTGCCCGGCAGCCAGGCGGCGATGAAGGCGTCGGCGGCATTGATCTCGCGCGTTGCATAGAGCGGACGACCCGAAAGGAACACCGCCACCACGCGAACGCCTTTCGCGCGCAAATCGCGGATCAGACGCAGGTCGCGCGGATTGCCCGGCTCGAAAGCCAGATTATCGCGATCGCCCATGAACTCGGCATAGGGATCCTCACCGAACACGACGACGGCAAGGTCGGGTTTCCTGCGGAATTTGCCATCGACGGCGAGCACCGCGTGCCCGCCCGCGGCGCGGACCTGCTCGGCAATGCCCTCGAAGATCGTTTGCGCGTGCGGAAAATCCCCTCGGCTGTTGCCGGTGCCCTGCCAGGAGATCGTCCAGCCGCCGGCCTGCTTGCCGACGTCGTCGGCGCCGTCGCCGGCGACCAGCACGTCCAGCTTCGGCGCCAGCGGCAGAAGGCCATGCTCGTTCTTCAGAAGCACCAGCGATTCGCGCACCGCCTGGCGCGCCACGGCACGGTGCGCGGGCGAGCCGAGCTCATCCCATTTGCCGCCATAGGGCCGCGTCGATGGCGGGCCCTCATCGAAGACGCCGGCGCGCAGTTTCACCCGCAAGATGCGGGCGACCGCTTCATCGAGCCGCGCCATCGGAATGGCGCCGGACTTCACCTCGGCCAGGGTGTTTTCGTAGAGGCCCTTCCAGGTGTCGGGCGCCATGAGCATGTCGATGCCGGCGAGGGCCGCTGCCGGACAATCGGTGGTCGTACAACCCGGGAGCTGGCCATGGGCATTCCAGTCGCTGACGACGAAGCCGTCGAACCCGAAGCGGTCGATCAGCACGTCATGCAGCAAGGCGCGGTTGCCGTGCATCTTCTGGCCGTGCCAGCTGGAATAGGACGCCATCACGGCCTGCGCCCCGGCCACGATGCCCGACTGATAGCCGGCGGAATGGATGTCGCGCAGGTCTTCCTCGCTGGCCAGATTGTCGCCCTGGTCGCGGCCCTTGTCGGTCCCGCCGTCGCCGAGGAAATGCTTGACGGTGGCGATGATATGCCCGCCCCGCAGGAATTCCGGTGTGCCCGGCACGCCCTGGATCCCCTGCACCATCGCACCGGCATAGGCGCGCACGATGTCCGGATTCTCGGAATAGCTTTCATAGCTGCGGCCCCAGCGGACGTCCTGGACCACTGCGAGGGTGGGCGCGAAGGTCCAGTCCTGGCCCACGACCCGCGTCTCGATCGCGGTGATCTCGCCGATCTTGCGCAGCAGGTCCGGATCGTTCGCGGCCCCGAGCCCGACATTGTGCGGGAAAATCGTGGCGCCGATGATGTTCGAATTGCCGTGGACAGAGTCCGAGCCCCAGATCACCGGAATCGCGACATGTCCGGCCGGGGCGTCCAGCGAAGCGCGATAGAACGCGTCGGCGGCCTTCAGCCAGTCCGCCGCCGGCGCGCGGTCGTTTCCGCCGGGCCCGGAATTGCCGCCGTCCAGCACCGAGCCCAGCCGATAGGTCCTCACATCGTCCGGCGCCACCGAGGCGATGTCGGCCTGGATGGTCTGGCCGACCTTCTCCTCGACCGTCATTTTCGAGAGCAGATCGGCGACGCGCGCATCGAGCGCGGCATCGGCCGGCAAGGCGCGGTCGAGCTTCGGCCAGATTTCGGGGCGGATCGCGCCCGGCGGCAGCGACACGTCCGGCTTCGGCTCGGCGGCGCAGGCGGCGAGCATAAGGGCCATGGCAGACAGAACAACGATATGACGCGCGTTCAAGGTTTCTCTCCCGCCGGCGGAAAATCGCGCCGACTTATTGTTTTCGTCGCAAGGGCCGCCGGTCGATCCGGACAGGACCGTCGGCCGCGTCGCGCGGCGCCGAATACGGGCCGCCCGTGACAGCGTTGTCAACAGGCGGCATGTCAGCGCCTTCCACGGGGCCGAAACGCCCTCTAAGGTGCCGCGACGGAAAACGGCGAACGGACATGGGACATTTGCGGCGAGCCATGGCATCCGGACCGTCGATCCCGTGACGTCCAAGCGCCCGACACCGTCTTCCGTGCCGCCTCGCAGCGAGCCCCGCAAGGCCGCCAGCATATACGACGTCGCCAAGCGCGCCGGCGTTTCAATCAAGACCGTGTCGCGCGTGATCAATCGCCAGCCCAATGTCAGCCCGGCGGCGCAGGCGCGCGTCGTGGAGGCGGTGGCGGCGCTGTCATACCGCCCCAATTTCTTCGCGCGCGGACTGGCCAGCGAACGCTCGCTGCTCATCGGCCTGCTCTACGACAATCCGTCGGAAAGCTATATGGCGGCGGTGCAGCTCGGCGCGCTGCGGCGCTGCCGCGAAGACGGCTACCACCTGATCGTGGAACAGCTCAGCGCCCAGGACCCCAATCTGGGGGAGGCGGTGCGCGCGCTCGCGGTGCAATCGTCCTTGCACGGACTTATTCTCACGCCGCCCTTGTGCGACGCTGCGGCCGTGGTCGAGGTGCTGAAGGCGGAGCGCGTTCCGTTCGTGCGCATCGCGCCCAAAGAGGCCCAGCCCGACAGCCCCAGCGTCAGCATCGACGACCACGCCGCCGCCCGCGAGATGACGGCCTATCTGATCGGCCTGGGCCATCGCAGGATCGGCTTCATCAAGGGCCATCCCGACCATAGCTCCGCCCATGCGCGCTTCGAGGGCTATCGCGCCGCGCTCAAACATGCCGGCATCGCCTTTGCCGAGGACCTGTGCGCGCAGGGCTATTACACCTATCAATCGGGCATGGAGGCGGGCCAGATCCTGTTGTCGCTGAAGAACCGTCCCACCGCGATCTTCGCCAGCAATGACGACATGGCGGCCGCCGTGCTCGCCGCCTCGCAACGCTTTCACATCAAGCTTCCGACGCAATTGTCGGTTGCGGGGTTCGACGACTCGCTTGTGGCCCAGGTGGTTTGGCCGCCATTGACCACCTGCCGCCAGCCGATCAAGGAGATGGCCGCCGCCGCGGTGTCGCTTCTGGTGCAGAACCCGGCCGACGGCGCGCCGCGCGACCGCCGGCTCGATCACGAGCTGGTCGTGCGCCAATCGACGGCGCCGCCGGGCCGCTGAACGCCCACCGCCCGCCGTCGCGCGGACGGCCCGGCATCAGCCGAGGCACTGCCGGATCGCGTCCGCCAAGGTTTCGAGGCTGAACGGCTTGTCGAGCGTCAGATCGGCGCCGAGGCCCTTTGCCAGCGCCAGATATTCCTGGCTCTTGATCCGACCGCCGCCCGACATGGCGATGATCTTGACGTCTGGATCCGCCTGGCGGATTTTCACGATCGTCTCGATGCCTTCCTGGCGGGGCATGACGATATCGGTCAGGACGATTTGCGGCTTGTGGATCGCGAATTTCTCGACCCCGTCGCGGCCGTCGCAGGCTTCGACCACCTCGAACGCCATCGAAGACAGCAATGCGACAATCGAATCGCGAACCGCATCGTCGTCGTCGATGACCAGAATTCTGACCGCCATCGGAGTATCCCTTTTCATATCGCCTAAGCTGACGCAAAGCCGGCAGTTTCGCATACCGGCGTCGCGGCGGTGTGCGTCTATGCCGCCGCCTTGCGGGCCGCGAGCGCCATGGCGACCAGCGACCAGCCGGCGAACACCAGATCGATGCCGATGAGGAGGCCCAGCGCCCAGACGGCGGAGCCCGGAAGCGCCAAAACGATGATCGCCGCAAGCAGGAGGTCAAGGACGCCGTTCACGACGAGCCAGCCCCAACGCTGCGAAAGCTGGCGGCGATGCTCCAACGCGAACAGGATCGTCACAACGCCGTCGGCAACGAGATAGGCGGCGAGCACGAAAGTCAGTGAAATCGCCCCGCCCACCGGCCAGCCGACCAGAAGGAAACCGGCGGCGATGGATACCAGCGCCGAAATCACGGCCCACCGGAATCCCGGTCCGCTGCGGCCCACCAGGGCGGCGACGAGGCCCACGATCCCGCCAAGCAGGAAAATCCAGCCCAGGACGATCGCCACGGTGAGGCTCGCAACCGCCGGCACCAGGATCGCGGCGGATCCCAGAACGATGAGAATGATGCCCTCGATCAGAAATACGTTCCAAAGACCGTGCAGTGCCTTGCCGATGCCGTCCTTGTCGATTGCGGTCATGTGCTGTCCCTCTTTTGCGGCATAATCGGATGGCGCGGCGCCTTATCGGAGCCGTCGCCCGTTTGGTCCTTTTAGCACAGCGCCGCCGAATTGGCGCGACACGGCCATCTGACATGAGTCAATGTCGGCCGGCCGTCGCAAGCCAATCTGGACCGAACCCGGGAGATTTTAGAGATGACCCACCACTTCCATGCCGTCGTCTGGATCGATCACGACGAGGCGCGCATCTTCGAATTCGGAGCCGACGGCGTCACCGAGCATCGCGTCCGAGCGGGGGACAGGCTCGGAAATATCCATCACAAGGCCGGCACGGTCGGCTCGGGCCACGCGCAAGAGGACAAGCACTATTTGGCCGCCGTTGCGGCCATGCTCAAGCCAAACCATGAGATCCTGATCGTCGGCCACGGCCAGGCGAAGACGGAACTGTCACACTATGTTCGCGATCATGTGCCGGCGCTGGCGCCTCGGATCATGGGCGTCGAGCCGGTGGGAAATGTCAGCGAAGGCGAAGTCGTGGCCTTTGCCAGGGCGTTTTTCGCCGCCAAGGATCGGACAACGCCGCAGATTTGACGCCAGGCGACCTTAGAGCGCACCGACCGCCGGACTTGCGCGCGAGCATTCGACGTCCGGCAGGAGGATCGGACGAATCCGGAAACGGCGCACCGCCATGCGGTCGCGATTGCAGCGCTGGCTTGATTGCCGTCCCCACGACGGCCGCAATAGAGTTGCAGCCTTGTCGGCCGTCGCGCCGGAGCCAAGATATCTTCCGAAGGGGCCTGCATGCGTATCACGGGGAGAGTGGCGCTCGTTTGCGCGTTCGCACTGGCATGCGGCGGCGCGCGCGCCGAACCGCGCCCACCCTGGATGGACATAGCCTTGTCGCCCGACGCGCGGGCGGACCTCCTCCAGGCGCAGATGACGACCGACGAAGCGCTTGTGCTGGTGAAAGGCTATTACGGCTCGCGCAACACGCTGTCCTGGATCAGGCCGGCGCCGGCGCCGTTGCGGCCGCTATTGCCGAATACGGCCGGGTTCGTGCCGGGCATCGCGCGACTGGGCATTCCGGCATTGCGCGAGACCGATGCCGGCGTCGGCATCGCCAATGCCAGCTGGATGCGGCCGGGCGACACAGCGACCGCCTTTCCCTCAGGCCTGTCGAATGCCGCGACCTGGGACCCCGACATCGCCTTTGCCGGTGGCGCGGGCATCGGCGCGGAGGCGCGCGACCGCGCCTTCAACGTCGTGCTCGACGGCGGCATCAATCTCGCCCGGGAGCCGCGCAACGGACGCAATTTCGAATATGGCGGCGAGGATCCGCTGCTGGCCGGCACCATCGTCGGATCGCAGATCGCCGGCATCCAGAGCCAGCACGTCGTCTCCACCATCAAACATTATGCCCTGAACGACCAGGAGACGGGGCGCACGCTGGTCAGCGCCGATATCGACGAGGCGGCGATGCGCGAAACCGACCTGCTCGCCTTCGAGATCGCGATCGAGCGCGGCCATCCCGGCGCGGTGATGTGCGCGTATAACCTGGTCAACGGCATCTATGCCTGCGAGAGCCCCCATCTGCTGACCGAGGTGCTGAAGCGCGACTGGGGCTATGTCGGCTGGGTGCTGTCGGATTGGGGCGGGGTCCACAGCACGGTCGCGTCGGCCAATGCGGGGCTCGACCAGGAATCGGCGTCCGGTTTCGACCGCCAGGAATTTTTCGGGGCGCCGCTGGCCAAGGCGCTCGCCGACGGGACCGTGAGTGGGGCGCGGCTCCACGACATGGTCCACCGCATCCTGCGCAGCATGTTCGCCGACGGGTTGATGGACTATCCGATGACGCCGCAGAAACCATCGACCCATGCGGATGTCGCCCAGAAGAGCGCCGAGGAAGGCATCGTGCTCCTGAAGAACCGCGACGGATTGCTGCCGCTGCCCAAGACCGTCCGCCGCATCGCGGTGATCGGCGACGAGGCCGATCTCGGCATGCTGTCCGGCGGGGGATCTTCGCAGGTGCTTCCGCTCGGCAACGATCCCGACAAGGAGGCCTATATCGGCGGCGGCGTGATCGTGCTGCCCAACGGCGCGCGGATCAATCCGCTGTCGCGCGAGACCTTCGATCCGCCCGCGCCGCTGGCGGCGATCGCGCAGGCCGCCCCCGGCGCGCGCCTGAACTTCGTCGGCGGCGGCGACATCGCAGCGGCCGC
>DASWOE010000244.1:0-5096 GCA_036398875.1 Rhizomicrobium sp. | reverse complement strand
TGCTGTCGCCGACCTTGCTGATCATGCTGGCGGCGCTGGCGGCGCCGACGGCGCTTCTGGCGCTCTACAGCTTCTGGAGCCAGGACGGCTATGCGCTCGACACCCGGCTGACCCTGGCGCAATACGCCACCGGCATCGGGCGGCAGACCTATCGCGCGCTGTTCTACCGTTCGATCGAGATCGCGGCGCTGGTGACGGCGACGACCGTGCTGCTGGCCTATCCGATGGCCTATTTCGTCGCCTTCCACGTCCAGCGGACGAAGTTCGCCTGGCTGATCCTGCTCACCATCCCGTTCTGGACGAGCTATCTGCTGCGCGTCTTCGCCTGGAAGCTGATCCTGGGCTATAACGGGGTGATCAATTCCGGGCTGATGAGCCTGGGCCTGATCCACGCCCCGCTCGAATTCCTGCTCTACAACCCGACCGCCGTGGTGGTGACGCTGGCGCATGCCTGGGCCGCGTTCGCGATCCTGCCGATCTATGTGAGCCTGGAGAAGATCGACCGCTCCCTGCTCGAAGCCGCCGCCGATCTGGGCGACGGGCCGCTGCGCAGCTTCCTGCGCATCACCCTGCCCCTGTCGCTGCCCGGCGTGATCGGCGCCGCCGTGCTGATCTTCGTGCCGACGACGGGCGACTACGTGACCCCGGCGCTGGTCGGCGGCTCGGGCGGCGTCATGATCGCCAATGTGATCGAGGAGCAGTTCGACAAGGTCGGCAACTGGCCGCTGGGCGCGGCGCTCGCCATGGCGAGCATGGCGGCGGTGGGCGTGGCGACGCTTCTGTTCGTCGGCGCGATGCGCGCCGCGGTGGCGAGGATCAAGTGATGGCGAAGAAACGCGGCCGCGGCGGGTTGCTGGTCTATGCGATCCTCTATCTCGCCTTCCTCTACGTGCCGGTGCTGTTCCTGCCGCTGTTCTCGTTCAACAATTCGGTGTTCATCGCCTTTCCGCTGAGCGGCTTCACCACCCAGTGGTACAGCCAGATGCTCGACGACGCGGAGATGCTGCACGCGCTGCGCAACAGCCTGGAGGTCGGCGCGGTCACGGCCGCGGTCTCGACCGTGCTGGGCCTTCTGGCGGCCAAGGCGCTGACGCGCTACCGCGTGCCGGGCGGGGCGGCGCTGCTCGCCTTCACCTCGCTGCCGCTGTTCATTCCCGACATCGTGCTGGGCATTTCGCTGCTGATCCTGTTGAGCCCGGTGGGCATTCCGCTGTCGCTGCTCACCGTGATCGCCGGCCACTGCCTGATCTGCGTGCCCTTCGCGATCACGGTGCTGATGTCGCGCTTCGACGGCTTCGACAGGAGCCTGGAGGAGGCCTCGCTCGACCTGGGAGAGAACGGCTGGATGACGTTCTGGCGGATCACCTTTCCGCTCGCCTTGCCCGGCATCGTGTCGAGCCTGCTTTTGACCTTCATCGTCTCCTTCGACGAATTCCTGATCGCCTATTTCCTGGCCGGCAACGAAGCGACGCTGCCGATCTATATCTGGGGCCAGCTGCGCTTTCCCTATAAATTGCCGTCGGTGCTGGCGCTGGGCGCCCTGATCCTGGTCGCTTCGACCATATTGGTGGTGATCGCGGAATGGGTGCGCAGCGCCGGCCTCGAAGACCGCCGCCACGCGATGGTGGGCGCATGAGCGACGAGGACTATCTGCACATCGCGCACGTCACCAAACGCTTCGGCGGCGTGACCGCGGTGGACGACGCCGAACTGTCGATCCGGCGCGGCGAGTTCTTCTCGCTGCTGGGACCGTCGGGCTGCGGGAAGACGACGCTGCTGCGCATGATCGCCGGCTTCGAATATCCCAGCGAAGGCGACTTTTTCGTCGAGGGCCAGCGCATCACCGACACGCCGCCCTATCTGCGCCCGTCGAACATGGTGTTCCAGTCCTATGCGATCTTTCCGCACCTGAACGTGTTCGACAACATCGCCTATGGCCTGCGCAAGCAGCGCTTGCGGCGCGCCGAACTGGCGCGGCGCGTCACCGAGGCGCTGGCGATGATCAAGCTGGAGGGCTTCGACAAGCGCCGCGCCGACCAGCTTTCCGGCGGCCAGCGGCAGCGCGTGGCGCTGGCGCGCGCGCTGGTGCAGCGGCCCAAGGTGCTCCTGCTCGACGAGCCGCTCGGCGCGCTCGACAAGCGGTTGCGCGAAGCGATGCAGATCGAGCTCCGGCAATTGCAGAAGAGCGTCGGCATCACCTTCGTGTTCGTGACCCACGACCAGGAAGAGGCGCTGTCGATGTCGGACCGCATCGCGGTGATGTCGGGCGGCCGCATCCTGCAGGTCGCCTCGCCGCGCGAACTCTATGAGGCGCCCAATTGCCGCGAAGTGGCCGACTTCATCGGCGAGATGAACTTCTTCGACGGCGTCGTGGCGGGGCGCGAGGGCGACGCCGCGCTGATCGATGCGCCGCCGCTGGGCCGGCTGCGCGCGCGGACGGCGGAGCCGGTCGGGACCAAGGTGCTGGTGGCGCTGAGGCCGGAGAAGATCGCGCTGTCGGACGCGGCGGCGCCGGGCGCCGTCCGGGGCACGATTTCGGCCGCGGCCTATCTGGGCGAGCGCAGCCATTACAACGTCGCCATCGCGGGACGCGCCGAGCCGGTCTCGGTCGCGGCGCAGAACGCGGCCAAGACAGACGGGCGCGGCAACGGCGACGCCGTCTTCCTGCACTGGGCGCCGGACGCGGTGGTGGTGCTGACGGAGTAGACGGCGCTAGCGCAGGACCGCGTCGAAGATCGCGCGGACGTCGTCCTGCAGCAGCGCCAGATGGGCCTCCAGAATCTCGAAATCGGCGAAGCCGCCGGCGCGGGCGAGGAGCGCCTTGAGGCCCGGCGTCGCCTCGGCGGGTTCGAGCGTGCCGTCGAGCGCGATGCGCAGCACCTGGGTCAGGGCGTGTTCGAGGCTCGCCGCCGCGACCAGGCGGCGGGCGCGGTCGGGCGCAAGCACGCCGGCGGCTTCCAGCCGGCGCAGTGCCGCGATCGTGTTGGTGTCGAGCACCTCCGGATGCCGGGCTGCGGCCAGAAGCTGCAGCGCCTGGGCGACGAACTCGATATCGACGAGGCCGCCGGGCGCGAATTTCAGGTCCCAGCGATTCTTGCCGGGAAACTGGGCCGCGAGCTTGGCGCGCATCTCGCGCGCATCGGCGATGATCTTGGCGCGGTCCGGCCTGGCGGTGAGGGTGGCGCGGATCACCGCCTCGATCTTCGCCTTGAGGCCCGGCGGCGCCTGGACGATCCGGGCGCGGGTGAGCGCCATGCGCTCCCAGGTCCAGGATTCCTGCGCGTGATAGCGCGCAAAGGAATCGAGGCTGACCGCGACCGGACCCTTGTTGCCGGTCGGGCGCAGCCGCATATCGACCTCGTAGAGCCCGCCGGCGGCGGTGAGCGCGGTGAGCGCCGCGATGTAGCGCTGCGCCAGGCGCGCGTAATACACGATCACCGCCAGCGGCCCGGGCCCGTCGCTGGTCTCGCGATGCGCCGGCACGTCGTAGACGAAGATCAGATCGAGATCGGAGCCGGCCGTCATCTCGCGGCCGCCGAGCTTGCCCATCGCGACGACGGCGAACTGGCCGCCCGGCACGCGGCCGGCGGTTTCGGCGAGCGCGCCTTCCACCACCGCCAGCAGATTGGCCAGCACCGAATCCGCGACGGCCGCCAGCGCCGGGCCGGCGGCATCGGGCTTGGCCAGGCCTTCGATGATCTGCACGCCGACGCGGAAGATCTGCTCCTTGGCGAAACGGCGCGCGGCGTCGAGGGCGGCCTCATAGCCCGGCGCGCGCGCGAGCTGGTCGGCGAGCTGCGCATCGAGGCCGGCGCGCGACGGCAGGCTGTGCAGGAAATCGGCATCGACCAGGGCATCGAGCGTCGCCGGGGCGCGGCTCAAATGCTCCGCCAGACGCGGCGCCGAGCCGACGATGGTGGCGATCAGGCGCAGATAATCGGGCCGGGCGAGGAATTGCGAGAACAGCTGCACGCCGGACGGCAGGTTGGTGAGGAAGCGGTCGAACTGGGCAAAGGCGGCATCGGGATCGGCGGTGGCGGCGAGCGCCGACAACAGCGCCGGCACCAGCCGGGTCAACAGCTCGCGGGCGCGCGCGCTGCGCGTGGCGCGGATGCGGCCGTGATGCCAGCCGCGGATCGCGGCGCTGACATGGGGCGCATCGCGAAAGCCCATCGCCTGAAGCGTCCTGACGGTCTCCGGATCCTCCTCGACGCCGGTGAAGACGAGGTTGCCCTGGGGCGCGGCGAGCGCCTCCTCGCGCTCGAACAGTCGTGCGTAGTGCCGCTGCACGGTCTCCAGCTGCGCCGTGAGCGCCGCGCCGAACGCGGCCGCGTCCGCATAGCCCATGAAGCAGGCGATATGCGCCACGCCCTCCGCCGTCCTGGGGATCGTATGGGTCTGCTCGTCCTCGACCATCTGCAGGCGGTGCTCGAGGGTGCGCAGGAAGCGATAGGCGTCCTTCAGCTCGGCCGTCGTCTGCGCCGCGACCAGGCCGCGCGCGCACAACGCGTCGAGCGCCGCTTCCGTCGCGGCCTGGCGCAGCGCCGGCACGCGCCCGCCCAGGATGAGCTGCTGGGTCTGGGCGAAGAACTCGATCTCGCGGATGCCGCCGCGGCCGAGCTTGATGTTGTGGCCGGCCACCGCGATGTCGCCATGGCCGCCATGGGCGTGGATCTGGCGCTTGATGGCATGGATGTCCTCGATCGCGGCGAAGTCGAGATGGCGGCGCCAGATGAACGGTTCCATCGTCTTGAGGAAGCCGTCGCCCGCCGCGGAATCGCCGGCGCAGGCGCGCGCCTTGATGAAGGCGGCGCGCTCCCAGTTCTGGCCCATGCCTTCGTAATAGGATTCCGCCGCATCGGTGGAGATCGCGACCTGGGTCGCGCCGGCATCGGGGCGCAGGCGCAGATCGACGCGGAAGACATAGCCGTCGGCCGTGATCTCGGTCAGCAGCTTGACGATGCCGCGCACGATATCGACCGCGGCGCCGCGCGCGTCGTCGCGCTTGCGGAACGGAAAGCGCGCGGCATCGTAGAACACGACGAGATCGATGTCCGAGGAGTAGTTGAGCTCGAAGGCGCCGTATTTGCCCATGG
>DASWOE010000243.1:0-13093 GCA_036398875.1 Rhizomicrobium sp. | reverse complement strand
GACCTTCATATCGATTATCACCACACGACCGAGGATACCGGGATCGCCATCGGCGAGGCTTTCAGCAAGGCGCTGGGCGACCGCAAGGGCATCCATCGCTACGGCCATATGTACATCCCGATGGACGAGACGCTGACCCGTGTCGCGCTCGACCTGTCGAACCGGCCCTATCTGATCTGGAAGGTCGATTTCACCCGCGACAAGCTGGGCGAGATGGACACCGAACTGTTCAAGGAATGGTTCCAGGCCTTCGCCCAGAATGCCGGCCTGTGCCTGCATGTCGAGAACCTCTACGGCGAGAACAGCCACCACATCGTCGAGACCTGCTTCAAGGCCACGGCGCGGGCGCTGCGCCAGGCCATCGCGCCGGACGAGCGGCTGGAAGGCGGCGTCGCCTCGACCAAGGGCTCGCTGAGCGAGAAGGCCTAGGCGCGAATTGCCCGGTTTTTCGCGGCGCCGTCAAAAAAGTCCTGCGAAAGTCCGATAGCGGACGGCCATGTCCGGGCTATGCTGTGTTTCCGGCGCGGTCAATCTCTCGCCCGGGACGGAGGCAACCATGAGCAGCATTGCGGTCCAGTCGTCGCGGCGCACCGTTCTGGCGGCGGGCGCCGGACTCGCTGTTGCCGGACTTGCGCCCGGCGCCGCCCTGGCTTTGGCCGGCCGTCACCCCAAGCATCACGTCGCAACGAAGGAGACCAGGACGATGGACACGATCACCACCAAGGACGACGTCACCATCTACTACAAGGACTGGGGCCCGAAGAACGCGCAGCCGATCGTGTTCCATCACGGCTGGCCGCTCAGCGCCGACGACTGGGACAACCAGATGCTGTTCTTCTTGAGCCATGGCTATCGCGTCATCGCACATGACCGCCGCGGCCATGGCCGCTCGACCCAGACCTGGGACGGCAACGACATGGACCATTATGCTGCCGACCTGATCGCGCTGACCGATGCGCTCGACCTGAAAGGCGCCGTCCATGTCGGCCATTCGACCGGCGGCGGCGAGGTGGCGCATTACGTCGCCCGCGCCAAGCCGGGCCGCGTCGCCAAGGCGGCGCTGATCGGCGCGGTGCCGCCGATCATGGTGAAGTCGGACAAGAATCCGGGCGGCACGCCGATCGAGGCGTTCGACGGGCTGCGCGCCGCGCTCGCCGCCAACCGCGCCCAATTCTATATCGACATCCCGGCCGGGCCTTTCTACGGCTTCAACCGGCCGGGGGCGAAGCCGATCCAGGGCGTGATCGACAATTGGTGGCGCCAGGGGATGATGGGCGGCGCCAAGGCGCATTACGACTGCATCAAGGCCTTCTCCGAGACCGACTTCACCGAAGACCTGAAGACGATCGGCGTGCCGATGCTCGTCATGCACGGCACCGACGACCAGATCGTGCCCTATGCCGATGCGGGCCCGCTATCGGCGAAGCTGCTGAAGAACGCGACGCTGAAACTGTATGACGGCTTTCCGCACGGCATGTGCACGACCCACGCGGACACGATCAATCCGGACCTGCTGGCATTCATCAAGACTTGAGGCAAAGCAAGCCGAGGGCCATGAGCCAAGGGCATGGCGCGGCCCATCGCCGATCTGAAGATGCTGTTCGTGTTCGCCGCGATCCGGCGTCGGAAGGGCGGCACGAGGGATCATGAATGGCCGTTCTGGGACGACCAGGATTCCCGACCCCGCTGGGCCCCAGAACGGCCGGAGACACCGCCCAAGTCAATAATATGACGCAGGCGTCATCTTTATTGACTCTTAAGACCGGCCCCTTCACAATGACGCCATCGTCACCATCTCCATTGCGGAGCGGCGGGAGCACAGGCCATGGTTCAGATCACCAAAGACGAAGCCTATGACGCCGTGGCGCCGGACGACTTCCCGGCGATGCTGAACCCGGCGCGCTACAATGTGCGCTCCACCGCCTTCGACAAGATCATCAGCGCCACCCACGACCATTTCTGGGACCCGCTGGACAAGAAGTACATCGACTTCGACGCGCCCTATGACGCGACGACGAAGATGATCATGCCGGAGAAGTTCTTCCCGATCTTCCACACCCGCATCGGCGATGCGATGACGCCGGCGCAGAAGATCAAGTTCGCCAACGAGGCGACGCGCTGGCAGCTTTCGGCCATCCTGCATGGCGAGCAGGGGGCGCTGGCGCTGTCGGCTTCGCTCTGCCACATCCTGCGCGACCCGGGCGCCCAGGAATACGCCGCCAACCAGACGCGCGAGGAAGCGCGCCACGTCACCGCGTTCGCGGCCTATATCAAGTCGCGCTGGGGCACGCCGCTGCCCTGCGGGCCGACCCTGCAATCGCTTTTGACCGAGATGGTCGGCGCGCCGGAGGTCTACAAGAAGATCGTCGGCATGCAGATGCTGGTCGAAGGCCTCGCCATGGGCGCCTTCGCGACGCTCTATCAGAACGCGCAGGACCCGCTTCTGGTCAAGCTCTGCCAGCTGGTGATGACCGACGAGGCCTTCCACCACAAATTCGGCAAGATCTGGGCCGACCGCACGATCCCCAAACTGTCGAAAAGCGAGCAGGAACTGGTCGAGGACTGGGCGGCGCAATGCTTCCAGACCCTGCTGTTCAACCTCATCAACGCGGAGCAGATGCAGTCCGTCTATGCCAGCGTCGGGATCGACTGGCAGGACGCGCGCGCCGCGATCATGGAAGCCTTCACCGACGACGACCGCCGCGAGGGCATGAAGCAGTCGGCCAATATCTTCCGTGTGCTGATCAAGACGCTGCTCAACGCCGGCATCATCACCGACCGCACCCGCGCCTTTTACGGCATGTATGTCGATATGGACGAGCTCACGAACGAAGGCGACCGCATGGTCGGCGACGACATCGCCGAGGAGGGCATCCGCTACCTCCAGACCATCAACTTCGCCGACCGCGCCAAGGGCGGCGAGCTGCTCGCGGCGGAATAGCCGGTTCGCCGTCCGCTACAGGATTTTTTCCATCGCGTAATTGTGGATCGGCACGCCGCGGACGGCGAATTCGCGGCGGCGGAGCACCTTGAACCCCTTCTTCAGGAACAGCCGCCGCGCCGCCTCGCTGGCTTCGGTGTAAAGCCGCGCGACCTTGCGTTCGCGCGCCGCCGCTTCGAGCGCGTCGTACAGCGCGGACGCCACGCCTTTCCCCACCGCCTCGGGCGCCGCGTAGAGGAAGTCGATATGCCCGTCGGCCTCCAGATCGCCGAAAGCAAGCACGCCATCGCGATCATCGACCGCGACCAAAGCGAGCCGCCTGTCCGAGAGCCGCGCGTGCAGGCGCTCCGCCGCATCGGCCGCGCCGGCCCAGGCGGCCACCTGTTCCGCGGTGTAGTCCTTGACGCCGACTTCGAGGATCGCGCGACGGAAGACCGTGCCGATCTGCGGCGCGTCGCCGGGACGATAGGGACGAATCTGCATCGGCCGACGCTGTCATACGCAAGCCGGACAGCCAATCCCGCCCCGCCGGCCCGGCCGTTGACTCCTTTGTTCCCGAAGTGTTCCAATCGGCCATGGGCTTTCTCTGTTCACGCGAAACGGCGGCGGACGTGGCGCGCGGCGTCAGCCGGCTTCTGCTGCAGCAGGGCTATAGCCCGATCCTGGAATTCACCCTGGCCAATGGCCGCCGGCTGGACGTCGCGGCGCTGGGCGCCGACGGCACGCTTCTGGGCGTCGAGATCAAGGTGGCGCTGGCCGATCTGCGCGGCGACCTCAAATGGCCGGACTATCTGGAATTCTGCGAGCATTTCTATTTCGCGATCCCACCCGATTTCCCCGACGAGCATGTGCCGCCGGGCACCGGGCTGATCGTCGCCGACCGCTATGGCGGCGCCGTCGTGCGGCCGGCCGTACCGGCACCGGTGCA
The DNA here is from genome assembly GCA_036398875.1 of Rhizomicrobium sp. Lineage (GTDB taxonomy): Bacteria > Pseudomonadota > Alphaproteobacteria > Micropepsales > Micropepsaceae > Rhizomicrobium. The sequence goes on along the minus strand of DASWOE010000243.1, from coordinate 9,224 downwards.
CGCCAGCCGGCGCAAGGCGGTGACGCTGCGCTTCGCCAAGGTCGCCGCGGACCGGCTGGCCGCGCTGCTCGAACGCAGCGGAGAATTCTACGGCGAGGCGGGCAATGGCGGTCACTAAGGCCGATCTGAGGAAGGCGGCGCTGTCCTTCCCCGGGGCGGCAGAGCAGACCTCCCACGGCAAGCCCGCCTTCAAGGTCGGAAAGAAATTCTTCACGCGGCTGCGCAGCGAAGACGATTCGATCGTGTGGGTCGTGGGCTCCATCGACGAGCGCGATGCGCTGCTGGAAATGGACCCCAAGACCTACTTCATCACCGACCACTACCGGAATTATCCGAGCGTGCTGGTGCGCATCGCGCGCCTCGACAAGACGATGCTGCGAAAGATGCTCGAGCGCCGCTGGCGCGCCATCGCGCCCAAGAAACTGATCAAGGCCGCCGACGAAGCCAAGCCGGCCGCCAGGAAGACGAAGCGCTAGGGTGAACAAAGCGCAGGCCCGCAAGATCGCGCTGTCCTTCCCGGGCGTTTACGAGAAGCCGTCCTACGGCACGCCGACCTTTTTCGTCGGCAAGAAGGTCTTCACCCAGGTCGGATCGCATGGCCGCACGGACATCATGCTGCTGACGCAATCGCTGGAGGAGCGCGATCATCTGATCGCGGCCGATCCGGAGACGTTCTACATCACCGACCATTTCAAAGCCTACAAAGGCCTACTGGCGCGCATCGAGAGGCTCGACGCCAAGACCTTCCGCGCCCTGCTGGACCGCCGCTGGCAGGCCATCGCGCCGAAGAAGCCGGCGCGGAACAAGGGAACTTAACGGCCCGCTAACCGGCGCCGCGCCACACTGGCGCCTCCGCCGGGGTACGACCGATGGCGCAGTGGCGCGCATCCCTGACCATGCGAAACATCCTGCGCAGCGATTTTGCGTGGGCGTGGTGCGGCGTTGCCGCGGTCGCGCTGCTCGACATCGTCCTCTGCGCCCGGATGGGTTTCGATCTCGCCGTCACCTGGCGCGATTTCGCCCTGGCCTTTGCCGCGTTCGGCGCCGTCGCCATGGCGCATGTCGCGGGATCGCGGCGCTTCAGCCTGGTCGCGGAATATTTCACCCTTACCCTGCTCGCGACCGTCGTGTTCGCGGTGCTGTCCTATCTCGCCATGGCGGTGCCGGGTCCGCTGTTCGATGCGCGGCTGCTGGCCGCCGACCGCGTCCTGGGCTTCGATTGGCTCGCCGGTTTCCACTGGCTCGAGGCGCATCCCGCCGCGTCGGGCGTGCTGCAATTCGTCTACAACAGCCTGGTCTATCAGGGCCTCTATTTCGGCGTGCTGTTGGGCCTGATGCAGCGCCGCGACGACCTGCGCAAGGTGTTCTGGATCGTCTTCGTCGCGGGGCTTCTGACCTCAGCCGGCGCGGCGCTGTTCCCGGCCTTCGGTCCCTACAAGACCTTCGGCCTGGAAAGCCAGGGCGCCTTCCTGCCCGACATGGAGCGGCTGCGCGCCCATGACCTGCATTTCGCGCTGGCCAAGCTGACCGGGGTGGTGAGCTTTCCGTCCTTCCACACCACCATGGCGCTGATCTACGCCTATGCGTTCCGCCGCACCGGCGTCATCGGCTGGGCCATGGCGGGGCTCAACCTGGCGATGCTGGTGTCGATTCCCTATTTCGGCGGCCACTATCTGACGGACATGATCGCGGGCGCCGGCGTGATGCTCGCCTCGGTCGGGATCGTCGCGGCCTGGCCGCGCCTCATCGCCGTCCGGCGCCTGGTCCTGGTGCAGGAAGCGGCGCGCTAGCGCGGGCTGCGCTTGGCCAGGATCCGCTGCAGGGTGCGGCGGTGCATGTTGAGGCGGCGCGCCGTCTCCGACACGTTGTGGCCGCAGAGCTCGTAGACCCGCTGGATGTGCTCCCAGCGCACCCGGTCCGCCGACATCGGGTTTTCCGGCGGCTTGGGCTTGGAGCCGGGCTGGGCCATCAGCGCCGCCAGGATGTCGTCGGCATCGGCCGGCTTGGGCAGGTAGTCGATGGCGCCATACTTCACCGCCGCGACCGCGGTGGCGATGTTGCCGAAGCCGGTCAGCACCACCACGCGGCTGTCGGGCCGCACGACATGCAGCGTCTCCACCACATCGAGCCCATTGCCGTCGTCGAGCTTGAGATCGACCACCGCATAGGCCGGCGGCGCCTCCTTGGCGCGGGTCTTACCCTCCGCGACGCTCTCCGCGATGGTCACGGTGAAGCCGCGGGCCTCCATGGCGCGGGCGAGGCGCTCGCGCAGGGGGCGGTCGTCCTCGACCAGGAGCAGGGTCTTGTCTTCGGCGGTCATCGGTATTCCTCTTGGCGCTGAGGGAGCGCTTTGTCGCGGCGGGTTCATAGCCCGCGCCCACCCCCGCGACAACCAAAAGCTCCGGGCGATAGGGTAAACCACTGGTCAACCGCCGATTTTGCGCGGAATTCCCGGCCCTCAGCCCTCGCCCCGGCCGGGCGGACCCTCGCCGTCGATCATGTTGCGGGGCCACACCGCGCTCACCCGCGCCCCGCCGGATTCGAGATTGAACGCCGAGACGGCGGCGCCGGTCTGCTCCAGCAGGGTCTTGGCGATGAAGAAGCCGAGCCCCATGCCTTCATGCTTGTCGAGCCCATCGGTGGGGCCGAGTTCGTTCTCGCCCAGGGCGAAATGGCCCGGCCGCGAGGTGAGATAGGGTTCGCCGATGCGCTCGAAGATCTCGGGCGCGAAGCCGGGACCGTCGTCCTCGACCGCGATGCGCAGCTGGCTGGCGTTCCAGCGCGCCTGGATGCGGATCTTGCTCGCCGCGAAATCGGCGGCGTTGTCGATGATGTTGCCCAGCCCGTGCAGCAGTTCGGGCGCGCGCCAGACCTTGGGCTGCGCATCGCCTTCCACATCCGGCTTGAGGTCGATCGAGACTTCGAGATCGTCGCCGCGATAGGGCTCGGCGAGATCTTCGAGGAAGGCGCCGAGCGGCAGCCGCGCGGTTTCGCCCAGCAGCGTCTCCTCCGGATTGGCCAGCCGGGCGAGGATGGCGCGGCAGCGCTCGGCCTGCTGACGCAGCAGCGCCGCGTCCTCGGATTCGGCCGAGCCTTGCGGCAGAACGTGTTCGAGCTCGCGTGCCACCACGGCGATGGTGCCGAGCGGCGTGCCCAGTTCGTGCGCCGCCGCCGTCGCCAGCGCGCCGATCGAGGCCAGCCGGCGCTCGCGCGACAGCGCCAGCTGCGTCGCCGCCAGGCCGGCCGACATCCGCGCGCCCTCGCTGGCGATGCGCCAGGCATAGATGGACGTGAAGCCGATGCCGATCACCAGCGAGGCCCAGATGCCGACCTGGTACAGCGGTGGCAGCAGCAGCGGCTCGGCCGCGGCCCAGGGCAGCGGGCGGTGGAACACCGAGATCACGCACACCGACGCGAAGGCGATGGCGGCGAGGATCAGCGTGTTGCCGAGATTGAGCGTGGCGGCGGCGATCACCACGGGCGCCACGAAGATGAGCGCGAACGGGTTGGTGATGCCGCCGGTGAGATAGAGCAGGATGGCGAGCTGGACGACGTCGAAGGCGAGATAGACCGTCGCCTCGCGGTTGGTCAGCCGGTGGCTGGGCGGATAGCGCAGCGCCAGCACGACATTGACCACCGCGCTGGCCGCGATCGCGCCGGCGCATTGCAGCAGCGGCAGGGGATAGCTGAAGCCGAAATAGACCACGAACAGCGCCGCCGATTGGCCGCCCACCGCCATCCAGCGCAGGTTGGACAGCGTGCGCAGGCGCACGCGGCCGCGCGCCGCGGAGGCCGGCGCAAAGGCGCGGATTCGCCGGGCCGGGGCGCCGTCGCTCATGATCCTGTGACCGTCATGCGGCGCGCCATCCCTTTTGTTCGCCGTCCCGCGCCATTATCAATCGCCGGTCCCGGCTGTCCAATCGAATCGGGACGTCAGCCGGATTGCGTCATGCGTCGTCTGCCCCTTGTCCTTATACCCGTCGCGATGGCCATCGCGCTGGCGCTGGGCGTTTTTCTGTGGCGGCTGAGCGACGACCTGCCGGGCCTGGGCCGGGTGTTCGGCAGCGGCACCCCCTCGATCGGGGCGCCCTTCACGCTGATCGACCAGGACGGGCGCCGCCGCGCTTCGTCGGATTTCGCCGGCCGCTACATGCTGATCTATTTCGGCTACACCTACTGCCCCGATGTCTGCCCGACGACGCTGGCCCTGATGGACGACGCGCTGGCCAAGCTGGGACCGGGGGCCAAGCGCATCGTGCCGATCTTCATCACCATCGATCCGGCGCGCGATACGCCGTCGCAGCTCAAATCCTATCTCAAATCCTTTGGTCCCGATTTCGTCGGCCTGACCGGGAGCCCGCAAGCGCTCGCCAAGGCCGCTGCGGGCTATCGCGTCTATAGCCGCAAGCACGCGCTGCCCGGCGGCACCTATGGCATGGACCATTCGAGCGTGATCTTCCTGATGGGGCCGGACGGAAAATTCGTCGCCTATTGGGACGACACCGCCATCGGGCCCGACGGGCTCGCCGAAGACCTGCGCGCGCGGCTTTAGGGCACGACGGGCTTGCCGTCCTTCATCTCGACGAAACCCATCGCATTGCCCGCCGGGTCCTTGAACAGGCCGAGCACCGCCACGCCCTTCACCGCGAACCGCGGCGCCACGACGGTGCCGCCATGGGCCGTCACCTGCGCCAGCGCCGCGGTGACGTCGGGCACGCCGACATAGAGGATCTTGCTCGCCGGATCCTGGCGCAGCGAGCCATCGACGCCGGCGCCCTTGATCGCGCCGGACGCGGCGACGTCCCAGCCCATCACGCCGGCATAGAAGCCGCGCAGCGTCGTCATGTCGGGGCCGGCGATGTCGAAGAAGACGATGGGCGCTGGCGGCATGGAGGTTTCCTTCGCATCGGCGGCGCGGGCGACGAGCGGCGCCACCAGGCCAAGACAGACGATCGCCGCGAGACGCATGGTTGGTCCTTTGCCCGTCAGATGTCCGGTGCGCCCAATCCTGCCTGAAGGGCGGCGGCGATCAAGGTGTTGCGCATCAGACAGGCGATGGTCATGGCGCCGACGCCGCCCGGCACCGGCGTGATGTGGCCGGCCACCGCCGCCGCGGCATCGTAATCGAGGTCGCCCACGATCTTGTATTTGCCCGCGCCCGCATCCACCCGGTTGATGCCGACGTCGATCACGGCGGCGCCCGGCTTGACCCAGTCGCCCTTGACCGTGCCCGGCTTGCCGATCGCCGCCACCAGGATATCGGCGCGGCGCGCATGGGCGGGAAGATCGCGGGTGCGCGAATGCGCCATGGTGACGGTGGCGTTGGCGGCGAGGAAGAGCTGTGCCGACGGCTTGCCGAACAGAAGCGAGCGGCCGATCACCAGCACGTCCTTGCCCGCGACCGCGATGCCGTAATCCTTGAGCAGCAGCATCACGCCCATCGGCGTGCAGGAGACCAGATGCGCCCGCCCGCTGAGCAGGAGGCCGGCATTGGTCGGGGTCAGGGCATCGACATCCTTGGCGGGATCCAGCATGTCGAGCACGGCGGCCTCGCGCACCTGGGACGGCAGCGGCATCTGGACCAATATTCCGTGCACGGATTTGTCGTCGTTGAGCGCCTTGACGCGGGCCAATACGTCAGCCTCGCTCGCATCCGCCGGGAGCGAATAGTGCAGCGACTTGAAGCCGATGGCTTCCGCCGTCTTGCCCTTGTTGCGGACATAGACCTCGCTCGCCGGATCGTTGCCGACCAGGACGGTGGCGAGGCCCGGAACGATGCCGTGCGCCTGTTTGAATCGCGCCGTCTCCGCCACGATCCGCTCGCGCAATTTCGCGGCGGAAGCCTTTCCGTCGATGATCTGGGCGGTCACGTCGAAACTCCGATCCTTTCGAGCCGCGCCGGGAGATCCGGCGGGGCGGGAGAAATGCATATCGTCTTCAGCCGCGCGGCGTGGCCGGCGACGATGGCGACATTAGACTTTGGAACCGACAGCGACTTTGCCAGAAGCGCAATCAGCGCGGCATTGGCCTTGCCGTCCTGCGGCGGCATGGCGACGCGGGTTTTCAGATAGCTGTTACCGTCGGCACCCGTATCCCACCCATCGATCCGGTCGCGCCCGCCCTTCGGCGTCAGCCGCACCACGAAAGACAGACCGCCGCCGCGCTCGCGCCAGCGCGGCATCAGATTCCGTAGATCAGCGAGTTGAAGAGCTGATCGCAGAAATACTGGATCAGGCCGATGGCGATCAGCACGAAGAGCGGCGACAGGTCCAGGCCCGCGATCGGGGGGATCAGCCGGCGGAAGGGCCGGAAGAGTGGTTCGGTTACTGTGTTCAGGAACACCACGATCTGGCGCACCGTCGGGTTCGACATGTTGAGCACGCCGAAGGCGATCAGCCAGCTCGCCACCACCGCCGCGATGACGACGAACCAGGCCAGGTCGAGCACAAGGGTGATCGCGCGCAGAAGCGTGGTCAGGACCGCATAGGACATGGAGTTGCCGCACTCGCGAGGGAACCGATGGGGCTGCTTGTAGCGGCTGGCGCCGCGCATTCCAAGCGCCGGCAATCCTTCGGTTTTCAGGATCGCGCGGCGATCGGCGGCAAAAGGCCGCCGTCTTGACAGCCTGAGGCGCCGCTCCCTACATACCCGCCCGCGCCGGGAAACCGGCGCCGAAAGTGGTTCGGGGCTGTAGCTCAGTTGGGAGAGCGCCTCGTTCGCAATGAGGAGGTCAGCGGTTCGATCCCGCTCAGCTCCACCAATCTACGCGACCGAAGCGCGCGTGGGTTGTCCTCCGAAGCCTTGGCGTAGGAGGACCGAACCACCCCCGCTCGCTTCGGTCGAAAGGCCGGCCTGCGCGTCACTTGCCGGAATAGCTGACCCGCCACACGACCTTGCCGACATCGTCGGCGATCAGGAGGCTGCCGTCCTTGGCGATGGCGAGGCCTGCCGGCCGCCCCCAGACACGCGCCGGCGTGCCCGGCTTGCCGTTTCCGTCCCAGAAACCGGTGACGAAGTTCACATAGCCGCCCGAGGGCCTGCCTTTCGCGAACGGCACGCGCACCACCTTGTAGCCGGTCGGCGCGCCGGAATTCCACGAACCGTGCAGCGCGACGAAGGCGTCACCCCTATACGCGGCGGGAAACTGGGCGCCCCCATAGAAGACCAGCCCGAGCGGCGCGGAATGGGCGTGGAACAGAAGGTCCGGCGCGATCGCCGCGGCGACCAGATCGGGGCGCTTGGCGCCCCAATCGGGATCGCGATGCGGCCCGAGAAAGGCATAGGGCCAGCCGTAGAAACCGCCCGGCCGCACCTGGGTGAGATAGTCGGGCACCATCGCGTCGCCATAGCCGTCGCGCTCGTTGACGGTGACGAAGAGATCGTCCGTGCCCGGATAGAATGCCAGGCCGACGGGGTTGCGCGTGCCGGTCGCGAACGGCGTCAGCGCGCCGTTCGGCGCCACGATCTGCACCGTGGCCCGTATCGGCGGATCCGCTTCGACATTCCCGGCGCTGCCGAACCCGACATAGATCGTCCCCTTGGAATCGATCGCCAGGTCGCGCGTCCAATGGTACCCGCCCGGCGACAGATCGCGGTCCGTGGTCACGCGCACGCGGGTCCCGGCGGCGGCGGCGAGGGGCAGGCGCCACACCGCCTTGTCGTCGCTGACATAGAGGCCATCCTTCGCAAGCGCCAGACCGTGCGGCCGCGAGAAGCCGCCGGCAAAGGTGCTGACCACGACCTTGCCGCCCGTTTCGCGCAGCAGGTCGATGCGCCCGGCGGCAGGCTCGCTCAGGAAGACGTCGCCATTGGGCGCGGCCGCCAGCCAGCGCGGATTGATGAAGCCCGAAGCGTAGATCGCGATCTTGAAGCCGGGCGGCACCTGCGGCAGCACGCCCGGCGGGCGCGGCACGGCGCGCGATTCATTGGCCACGGCCGGGGTCGCGAAGGGCTTCGGCAAGTCTTTGAAAGTAATGTCGAATGTCTGACCGGGATGATCCGCCGCGGTGGCGGCGGCCGATACGAGACAGATCGACAACAGGGCGGATCGGAGCATGGTCACCTGGGTGCGCGCCTCTCGGCAAGGAAGGCTTTACGCCCCCGGCGGTATTGTCGCCAAGGAACGTTTGGTTGTTCGAATGCGATCCTTGTGCCGCACCGCCGCGTTGCTTCTGGCCGCTTTGCTGGCCGTGCCGGCCCGTGCCGACGACGACGATACCGGCAAAGGCAGCGCCAAGGCGCCCAAGCACAAGGTCACACAGGCCGAGTCCTATTTGATGATCGATCCGATGTACACGACGATCCTGGACGGCGACCGGCCCATCGGCATGTTGATGATCGGCATCGGCCTCGATATCCCCGACGCCAAGCTGCGCGGCCAGGCGGAGCATGCGATGCCGGTGCTGCGCGATGCCTTTGTGCGCAACCTGTTCAATTTCAGCACCACCGCGGTCAGGCCCTGGGCGCAGCCCGACGTCGCGGCGATCGCCGACCGCCTCCAGGGCGTGGCCGACCGCGCGCTGGGCCGCAAAGGGGCCCGCGTGCTTCTCGCCCAGGTCGCGATGCGGATCACGAAGTAGCGGCGGCCGGAACCGGCACAGCGCGCGACGGTTGCCGTCATCGCCCCGTGAATTTCGGCTCGCGCTTTTCCAGGAACGCCTTGATCGCCTCGCGGTAGTCCTCGCTGGTCGTCGCCAGCGCATATTGATCGAGGTCCATGAAGCTCGTGGCGTGATGCAGCGCATTGGCGGCGGCATTGACGCCCTGCTTCGACATCCGCACCGCATTGGGCGGCAGCCTGGCGATCTTCGCCGCCCAGCGGCGCGCCGCGGCGAGGGCCTCGCCGTCGGCCGCGATCTCGTCGCACAGCCCCCATTCGCGGGCCTGGGCCGCATCGACCTTCTCGCCGAAGAGCACGAACTGCTTGGTGCGCGCCGGTCCGATGAGCGAGACGAGGCGCGGCACCGCATGCCAGCTCATGTTCATGCCGAGCGGAATCTCAGGCAGGCGCAGATGGGCGCTTTTCGCCGCGATGCGGAAGTCGCAGGCCGCGGCCAGCGCGGCGCCGCCGCCGATGCAGTATTTTTCGATCGCCGCGATCGTGACCTGCTCCACCTTTTCCCAGGCATCGCACAGGTCCGGACCGATGCGCGTCATGGTCCGCCGCTCGAGCAGGCCGGCGGCGCAGCGCCGGTCCAACGCCGGATCCTTGAGATCGGCACCCG